>NZ_JBFARL010000200.1:0-13676 GCF_040674655.1 Actinomadura sp. NPDC049753
CTGGCGCCCCGCGCGGCGGAGCTGGCCGCCGCGTTCGACCTGCCCGCCCCGGTCACCGCGCCCGCCGCGTTCCTGGCCTGAGAGGGCGCATCCGGGAAGAAACGGCACGCCACGCCGCGAATTCGCCAAGGAGGCGGGGGAACCGGCGCAAGGTGGCTACCGTTCTCGTTAGACATACCGCACGCGGGTGGTGGCACCCGCAGCCGATACGGAGGTAGACACAGTGGGAGTCAGTCTGAGCAAGGGCGGCAACGTCTCGCTGACCAAGGAGGCCCCCGGACTGACCGCCGTCGTGGTTGGTCTGGGGTGGGACGTGCGAACCACAACGGGCACCGACTTCGACCTGGACGCCAGCGCCCTGCTGTGCTCGGCGGAGAACAAGGTCCTGTCGGACCAGCACTTCGTGTTCTTCAACAACCTCAAGAGCCCCGACGGTTCGGTCGAGCACACCGGCGACAACCTCACCGGTGAGGGCGAGGGCGACGACGAGGCGATCAAGGTGAACCTGAGCGCCGTCCCCGCCGAGATCGCCAAGATCGTGTTCCCGGTCTCGATCTACGACGCCGACAAGCGCCAGCAGAGCTTCGGGCAGGTCCGCAACGCCTTCATCCGCGTGGTGAACCAGGCCGACAACAGCGAGATCGCGCGCTACGACCTGTCGGAGGACGCCTCGACCGAGACCGCGATGGTGTTCGGCGAGCTGTACCGCAACGGCGCCGAGTGGAAGTTCCGCGCGGTGGGCCAGGGCTACGCCTCGGGCCTGTCGGGCATCGCCTCCGACTTCGGGGTGAACGTCTGACCTCAGCGCACGTGGACGGGGCGCCCCCTGGCGGGGGCGCCCCGTCGCGCGTCCGGGCCCGGGACCGCGTGCGCGCCCGTCAGCCGGCGGGGACGACGGCGAGGGCCTCGATCTCCACCAGCAGGTCGTCGCGGACCAGGCGCGACACCTCGACCAGCGACGCGGCGGGCGCGACGCCCTCGGGGACGAACTCGGCGCGCACGGCGCGCACGACCGGGGCGCCGCCGGCGTCGCGCAGGAAGTAGCCGAGCCGCACGACGTGCTCCCAGCGGGCGCCGGCGGCGGTGAGCGCGGTCTCCAGGTTGGCGAACACCTGCCGGGTCTGGGCCTCCAGGTCGCCGGGGCCGACCAGGTTCCCGGCCGCGTCCAGCGCGATCTGGCCGCTGATCACCACGAGCCGGCCGGGCACGTCGACGGACACGGCGTGGCTGTATCCGGGCCCGGGCGCCAGGCCCGGCGCGTCGATCTGGCGGTGGGCGGGTCCGGGTTCGTCGCTCATCACAAGATCACGATACCGGGGGGCGGCCGAGCAGCTCCTCGCGCAGCCGCGTCTTGAGGATCTTGCCGCCGGGGTTGCGGGGCAGGCCCTGCTCGCGGAACCACACGTGCGCGGGCACCTTGAAAGCCGCGATCCGCCCGCCCAGGAACTCCCGCAGCTCGCCCTCGGACACCGCCGCGCCGGGGCGCGGCACGATGACCGCGCCGACCTCCTCGCCGAGCACCTGGTGCGGGACGCCGATCACGGCGCAGTCGGCGACGGCGGGATGCTCGTAGAGGGCGGCCTCGACCTCGGCGCAGTAGATGTTCTCCCCGCCGCGGATCAGCATGTCCTTGGCGCGGTCGACGATGTAGACGAACCCGTCGGCGTCCAGGCGGGCCAGGTCGCCGCTGTGGAACCAGCCGTCCGTGAACGCGGCCGCGGTCGCCTCGGGCCTGTGCCAGTAGCCCTTGATGACGTTGGGCCCCTTGATGAGCAGCTCGCCGACCTCGCCGGCCGGCAGCTCCTCCCCGGCGGGGCCCACGACCTTGACGTCGCAGACCGCGACGGGCGGGCCGACGCTGTCGGGCCGCTCCAGGTAGTTCACGCCGCCGTTGTAGGTGGTGACCGAGGAGGTCTCGGTGAGGCCGTAGCCGTTGCCGGGCATCCGCTCGGGCAGCCGCTCCCTGATCTTGTCGACGAGGGCGGGCGCGGCCGGCGCGCCGCCGTAGCTGACGCCGGTGAGGCTGGAGGTGTCGAACTCGGCGAAGTCGGGGGAGGTCAGGACCTGCCAGGCCATCGTCGGCACGCCGCCGAACCCGGTGACCCGCTCCCGCTCGATCAGCTCCAGCGCCCTGCGGACGTCCCACTTGTACATCAGCACCACCGTGCCGCCCTGCAGGGCGCTGGACACCAGCACCGAGTGGCAGCCGGTGGCGTGGAAGAACGGGACGCTCAGCAGCGTCACGCGCGGCTGCGGCGCCGCGAGCTCCTCGACCGTGCGGCCGGCGCGCACGCCCGCCGACATGACCCCGTAGGCGAGGCTGACGGGGTTGCCGGCGATGTTGCGGTGCGTGCCGAGGGCGCCCTTGGGCCGTCCGGTGGTGCCGGAGGTGTAGAAGATCGTCGCCTCGTCCTCGGGGTCGAGCGGGACGTCGGGCAGGGGCACGTCGAGCGGGGGCGCTTCGGAGGACGCCGCGGTGCCCGGGGCGCCGGCGGCGTCCTCGAACGCCTCCGCGCCCGCGGGCAGGGCGCCGTCCGCCCGCGCGACCAGGCACGCCACGCCCAGGCCCGGCAGCACGCCGGCGAGGCGCCCGGCGCGCTCGGCGTCGGCGACCAGGACCTTGGCGCCGCTGTCGGCCAGCCCGTACTCCAGTTCCGCGGCGCTCCACCAGGCGTTGAGCGGGACCACGACGGCTCCGGCGACGGCGGCGCCGAAGAACGCCACCGACCACTCGGGGTAGTTGCGCATGGCGATCGCGACCCGGTCGCCCTTGGCGATCCCGTACCGGTCGACGAGCGCCCGCGCGAACGCGGCCGCCCGCGCGTGGTGCTCGGCGAAGGTGAGCCGGTCGTCCCCGTAGACCAGGAAGTCCTTGTCGCCGTGGAGGCGGGAGATCTCCAGGACGTCGCGCAGGGTGGGCGGGGCGTTCTTCCACACGCGGGTCCGCACGCCGCGGATCCGCGCCTCGGCCATCTCGAACGGCTGCCCCGGCGCCGTCATCGCCGCCCTGACCTCGGCGACGCCCGCCAGCGGCCGTCCGGTGTCCTGCACGTCCCGGTTCTGCACGTCGCGCCTCCCGCGGGGTGGGCGCACCGCCGGGCGGCCCGTCCGCCGAACATGATTCGGTGCGCCGTGTCCGAAAATGTATGGTCCACGTCACACGCAGGTCAACGCCCCGGCACCGCGGGACCCGGGGGAGACCGGTCCGGGCCGACGGTCCCGAGGAAGATCCCTGCCTGCGACAATGGGGGCATGACCGAGCGCAAGCCGATCGAGTACTGGTTGTCGGACATGGACGGCGTCCTGGTGCACGAGGGCCGTCCCGTCCCCGGCGCCGAGGAGTTCGTCCGCCGCCTCGCGGCGTCCGGAAAGCCGTTCCTCATCCTGACCAACAACTCGATCTACACCCGGCGGGACCTGTCGGCCCGCCTGGCGGCGGCCGGGCTGGCCGTCCCGCCCGAGTCGATCTGGACCTCGGCGCTGGCCACCGCCCGGTTCCTGGCCGACCAGCGGCCCGAGGGGTCGGCCTACGTGATCGGGGAGGCGGGCCTGACGACGGCGCTGCACGAGGCGGACTTCGTCCTCACCGACATCGACCCCGACTACGTGGTGCTCGGCGAGACCCGCACCTACAGCTTCTCCCAGATCACCCGCGCGATCCGGCTGATCGAGGGCGGCGCCCGGTTCGTGGCGACCAACCCCGACCCGATCGGCCCGTCCCCGGAGGGCTCGCTGCCGGCGTGCGGCGCCGTCGCCGCGATGATCACCCGGGCGACGGGCGTGGAGCCCTACTTCGTCGGCAAGCCGAACCCGCTGATGATGCGCACGGCGCTGAACGTCGTCGGCGGGCACAGCGAGAGCACCGCGATGATCGGCGACCGGATGGACACCGACATCGTCGCCGGGGTCGAGGCCGGTCTGGAGACGATCCTGGTGCTGACGGGCGTCACCCGCAAGGACGAGATCGCCCGGTTCCCGTTCCGCCCGCATCGCGTCGTGCCGTCCATCGCCGACCTCATCGAGCTGGTCTGACCCGCGTCCCCGCCCGCCCGCGGCGCGGCCGCGCGGGAACGTAGACTCGCAGGCGCCATGCGCACGATCAGACAGAGCGGCTCGGCGGAGCTGGAGGTCCGCAGGTCCCGGTTCGTCTGCACGCTCGCACGCGTCGCCGACGAGGCCGAGGCGACGGCGTTCATCGCCGGGCACCGGCGCGCGCACCGCGACGCCACCCACAACTGCACCGCCTACGTCGTCGGCGAGCGCGGCGAGATCACCAAGAGCGGCGACGACGGCGAGCCGGCCGGGACGGCGGGGATCCCGATGCTGGAGGTGCTGGTGCGGCGCGGGCTGACCGGCACCGCCGCCGTCGTCACCCGCCACTTCGGCGGGGTGAAGCTCGGCGCGGGCGGCCTGGCGCGCGCCTACGGGCAGGCGGTCGCCGGCGCCCTGGACGCCGTCGGGGTCGTGGAGCTGCGCCCGGTGGTGACGGTGACGGTCGGCGTGGACCACGCGCTGGCGGGGCGGTTCCTGGGCGATCTGCACGCCAGCGGCCACCAGCCCGGCGATGTCCGCTACGGGGCGGGCGTGCAGGCCGACGTGGCGGTGCCCGTCCCGGAGCTGGAGGCGTTCGAGGCGTGGGCCGCCGAGGTCACCGCCGGGCGCGCCTGGACGCGGCGCGGCGCGCCCGGCCACATCGAGGTGCCCGTCCCCTGACCGGGCTCGGGCGGCTCAGCCGGTGAGGAACTCCTCCAGGGCCGGGGCGAGCACGGCGGGGTCGACGTCGTGGGTCTGGCCGTCGAGGGTGCGGTGCGTCCCGGCGGGCAGGAGCGCGGCGGCGCGGCGCGCGGTGTCGCGCATCCAGGCGGGGCTGTCGCCGCCGTCCAGCACCAGGGCCGGGACGGACACGCCCGCGAGCAGGTCCTGCGGCAGCTCGGCGCCCGTGGCGGCGTCGTCCATGACCGCCGAGTCGTAGGCGAGGGTGGGCGCGAGGTCCTCCAGCGCGGGCCACATCGGCGCGCCCCGCATCTGGCGGACCATCTCCTCCGGCATGCCGACGGCGGTCATGAACAGGGCGAGGGCGTCCCCGCGGCGCCCGTCGGCGAGCATGCCGGTCAGCTCGGTGTTGTAGGCGCGGGCGCGGGTGAGGCGGTCGTCGTGGGCGGGGTTGAAGGGCGGCTCGAACAGCGCGAGCCGGGTGATGGGCAGGCCGTGCGCGGCGGCGCGCAGCGCCAGGACGGCGCCGGACGACATCCCGTACACCGCGGCGGACCCGCCGGCGGCCTCGATGACGGCGGCCAGGTCCTCGATCTCGCGCTCGACGGCGTAGGGCGGGGTGTCGCCGCTGTCGCCGCGCCCCCGGCGGTCGTAGGTGAGGACGGTGCGGTGCGGGGCCAGCAGCCCGGCGAGCGCCGCGCCGGAGCCGCGGTCGTTGAGGGCGCCGCCGACATGGATCAGGGCGGGTCCCTCGCCGGTCCGGTCGATGGCGATGCGGGTGCCGTCCTTGGAGTGCGTGATGTCCATGAAGGGTTCCTTCCCAGGTGGCCGCCTTTGCGCGGCCGCTCGTCCCGCCGACGAACGCGGCGCGCCCCGACGGACACCTTCCGGGACGGTTCTGCTTCAGCGGTGCCCGGGCGGGGCCTGCCGGGGGCGGGGCGCAGGGCGTCCTCCAGCACGGCGACACCCTCGGCGATCTTGGCGGCGTCCCAGCGCGAGCGGCGCGGTCCGCTGCGGGCGGTCGTTGACCGGCGGGCGGGAGCTCGCACAATGTCGAGAATGGGGACCTCACACCGGCTCAGGGCGTTGCGCGGAGCGTCGCCGCCTCGGGACGGGGGGCCGTGCGCCGGGCGGGAGGGTCGGTGACGGGGGCGGTCGCGGGGCTGGGGCCGGGCGTGGTGGCGGCGCTGGTGCTGCTGGCGGTCGCGGCGGGGGTCGGGATCACGGCGGTCGGGCCGGGCGGGGTGCTGGTCACCGCGGGGCTGTTCGCGTTGACGCCGCTGTCGCCGGCGCAGGTGGCGGGCACGGCGCTGGTCACCAACGTCGCGACGGGCGTGCTGGGCACGGCGGTGTACACGCGGTCGGGGCAGCTGCGCGAGCCGGTGGCGCGGCGGGCGGCGGTGCTGCTGTGCGGGGGCGCGGTGGTCGGGGCGCCGGTGGGGGTGCTGCTGAACGGGCTGGTGACGGGCCGGGCGTTCGGCGTGCTGCTGGGGGCGCTGGTGGCGGTGACGGCGGTGCTGGTGCTGGCGCGGCGTCCCGGAGGCGGGGGGCCCGCGGCGGGCGGTCCGGGGCGGGCGGTGACCGCGGCGGTGGGTGCGGGAGTGGCGGCGGCGGGCGCGATGTTCGGGGTCGGGGGGCCGATGCTGTGCGTGCCGCTGCTGGTGGCGCTGGGGGTGCCGGTGCTGTCGGCACTGGCCGCGGCGCAGGCCCAGTCGGTGGTGATCGCCGGGGCCGGGACGGTCGGGTACCTCGCGTCGGGCGCGGTCGACTGGCCGCTGGCGGCGCTGGTGGGCGTCCCGGAACTGGCGGGGGTCCTGGCGGGATGGGTGATCGCCCGGGCGGTGCCGGCGGGGGCGCTGAAGGGGGCGCTGGTGGTGAGCCTGCTCGCGCTGGCCCCGTACGTGGCGCTGCGCGGTTGAGCCGCCTCGCGGGCGGCGGAGCGGCCGGGCGGTGCGGGTGCCGGTCAGGGGCGGGCGCGCAGGCGGCGGAGCATGCGGGCGTCGGTGAATCCGACGGCGCGGGCGGCGGCGTCGGTGGTGGCGCCCTGCCCGATGAGGTGCTCGGCGCGTTCCAGCCGCAGTTCCTGCTGGTAGCGCAGCGGGGTCAGGCCGGTGGCGGCGGTGAAGCGGCGGGTGAGGGTGCGTTCGCTGACGCCGGCCTCGGCGGCCAGGACGTGCAGGGGCAGGGGGCGGGCGTAGCGGGCGTCGATGTGGTCCTGGGCGCGGTGGACGGCGTCGCTGACGTGGGCGCGGTGCCGCAGCAGGGCGCTGGCCTGGGGCTCGTCGCCGTTGCGGCGCGCGTACACGACCATGGTGCGGGCGGTGCGGGCGGCGGCGCCGGGGCCGTGCCGGGAGGCGACCAGGTGCAGGGCGAGGTCGATGCCGGAGGCGATGCCGGCGGAGGTGACGACGCGGCCGTCGGTGACGTACAGCACGTCGCGCACGACGGTGGCGCGCGGGTGGCGGCGGGCCAGGGCGTCCTGGAGCTCGTGGTGGGTGGTGCAGCGGCGCCCGTCCAGGAGGCCGGCGTGGGCGAGGGCGAAGGCTCCGGCGCAGACGCTGGCGACGGTGCCGCCCGCGGCGTGGTGGGCGGCCAGGCGGCGGGCGGCGCGGGCGGAGACGGGCGGGGCGTGGGGTTCGCCGTCGCCCCAGCGCCATCCGGGGACCAGGACGATGTCGCCCGCCGTGAGGCCGGGCCAGGCGGTGGGGGCCTGGAGGGCGACGCCCTGCGCGGTGGGCACGGTCACGGGCGCGGCGGAAGGGGCCGCGGTCTCCGGCTCGTCCCCGGGTGCGGGGCGGTCGGCGACGTAGGCGAGCCGGTAGGGCAGGCCGGCGTCGGCGGCGGTGCCGAACACCTGGGCGGGCCCGGCCAGGTCGAGCAGGTGCAGGCCGGGGACGAGCAGGAAGACGACGCGGGTCACGATCCGGTCAGCCTACCGGGGCGGGTGCGAGGTCGTCGAGCGAGGCGATCGCGGCGAACCGTCCGGCCAGGGCGTACTCGGTGCGGGCGATGATCTGGTCGGTGGGCAGGGTGGCGGGGTCGGCGAGGATCTCGGCCAGGGGGCGGCCGGGCGGGGCGTCGCGGTGCTCGATGGGGAAGGTGGCGGTGGCGTCGGTGACGAAGGTGACGCGGTAGCCGAGGTCGGCGGCCAGGCGGGCGGTGGTCTCGCAGCACTGCTCGGTCTGGATGCCGCAGACGGCGACCTCGCCGACGCCGCGTTCGGTGAGCAGCTGCTGCAGGCCGGTGGTGGTGAAGGCGTTGCGGGAGGTCTTGGTCATGACGGGCTCGCCGGCCTCGGGGTCCAGGCCGTCCATGAGGCGCACGTGGCCGAGCGCGGGATCGAAGGGGTTCCCGGTGCCGGGTTCGGCGTGCAGGATCCACACGACCAGGTCGCCCGCGGCGCGGGCGGCGGCGGCCAGGCGCGCGGCGCGGGCGGCGATGTCGGGCGCCGAGACCGCCTCCCAGTTGGGGCGGCGGCGGAAGGACTCTTGGACGTCGACGACGAGGAGCGCTCGGTTCATGGGTCGATCCTGGCCGGGCGCCGCGGCGCCGGACAGGCGTCATCGCGACGGGATGCGGAACGATCCGGTCAGCGCGGCGGACGGCGGCGGCGTAAAGGATCTCGGGCGGGGGAGGGAGGGGACGTTCTGGGCGGGAATCCCCCGAGGTGAGGGGGTCTGTACGAGTGAGGGGGACTCGGCATGGGCGGAGGCGTCGGGGGGCACGCGCCAGGGGTCAGTCTCGGGGTGGAGGAGGAGTTCCTGCTGGTGGACCCGGCGTCGGGGGAGTGCGTCGGGCACGCCGAGGACGTCCTGGAAAGGGCCGGGCCGCACCGGTGGCGGGCGTCGGGCGGATCGTTCCACACCGAGTTGCTGGGGTCGCAGGTGGAGGCGGTCACCGGGGTGTGCCACGACCTGCCGGGGCTGCGCGCGCAGCTGCGGTACGGGCGGGCGCGGCTGGCGGAGGCGGCGCGGGAGCGCGGCGCGCTGCTGGTGGCGTCGGGGACGCCGGTGCTGGGCGGCAGCCCGCCGCCCGCCGCGCGGGGCGAGCGGTTCGCCGCGATCGTGTCCGCCTACGGCGACGTGGTCGAGGACTACCAGGCGTGCGGCTGCCATGTGCACGTCGGCGTCCCGGACCGGGAGTCGGCGGTGGCGGTGGTGAACCATCTGCGGCCGTGGCTGCCGGTGCTGGTGGCGCTCGCGGCCAACTCGCCGTTCGACCGCGGGCGCCCCACCCGCTACGCGGCGCGCCGGATGATGGAGATGGCGCGGTTCCCGGGGGCGGGCGTGCCGCCGTGGTCGGCGTCGGCGGCCGACTACGACGCGCGGGTCGCGGCGCTGGTGGAGTCGGGCGCGCTGGTGGACGGGGCGATGACGTTCTGGCTTGCGCGGCCGTCGCCGCGGTGGCCGACGGTGGAGGTGCGGGCGGGGGACGCGGCGGCGACCGCGGACGAGGCGGTGCTGCAGGCCGCGCTGGTGCGGGGCCTGGTGGCCGCCGCGCTGGCGGAGCTGGCGGCGGGCCGGGAGGCGCCGCGGGTGGACGGGCAGGTGTGCGCGGCGGCGCTGTGGAACGCGGCCCGGCACGGTCTGGACGGCGCGATGGTGGACCCGGTGTCGCACCGTGCGGTCCCGGCGTGGCGGCTGCTGGACGGCCTGGTCGCCCGCGCGGCCCCGGCGCTGGAGGAGGCCGGCGACCTGGACGCGGTGTTCAGGCTGGTGGAGGGCGTGCGCCGCGCGGGGACGGGGGCGGACCGCCAGCGCCGGGCGGCGCGGCGGGGCGGGCCGCGCGCGGTGGTGGACATGCTGGTCCGCCAGACCGAGTCCGGCGGACTGGACGGCGCGGGCACGGGCCCGGACGGCGGGCCGGACGTGGTGGGCGGGCCCGCCGAGGGGACGGGGGAGCCGCCCGGCGCGACCTCAGGGGAGAAACCGGGCGTATGGGACGCGAGTGAGCGGGTACCGGAGCCGGACGCCCCTTGAGACGGAGGAGACATGACCGTTCACCAGGACCGACCGCCCTCTCGCGGTCCCGAGCCCGGCCCGGGGACCGGCCGCGGGCCGGCTCGCGCGTCGGGCCCCGCGTCGGGCCCCGCGTCGGGCCCTGTGTCGGGGCTCGGATTCGGGGGATCGCTCGGTTCCGTTCGGGCGCGCGCGGACCGGGCCCCGGTGCTGCCGGTGCCGCGCGGGCCGCTGTCGCGGGCCGTGGCGTCCGTCCTGGCCTCGGGTCCGCCCCCGAGCCCGCTTCGCGATGACCCGCCGGAGCCGCCCGGGATCGGCGGGCTGGTCGCCGAGGCGCGGTCCTGCGACCCCTACGGGGAGGATCTGCAGCTGGCGCTGCACACCTGCTACGAGCTGCACTACCAGGGGTTCGCGGGCGTGGACCCGGACTGGGAGTGGGATCCGGGGCTGCTGCGGCTGCGCGGGGCGATGGAGGCGGTGTTCCTGGCGGCGCTGCGCCGCGACGTGTGGCGGGCGGCCGGCCCGGAGGCGGCCGGGGACGTGCAGGGGGCGCTTGAGGAGCTCCTGGTGGAGCCGGTGGACGCGCGTGGCGTCTCCCACCATCTGCGCGACGAGGGCACCTGGGGGCAGATGCGCGAGTACGCGGCGCTGCGGTCGGTGTACCACCTGAAGGAGGCCGACCCGCACGCGTGGGTGATCCCGCGGCTGCGGGGGCGGGCCAAGGCGGCGCTGGCGGCGGTGGAGAACGACGAGTTCGGCGGCGGCCGCGCGCGGATGACGCATCAGGGCCTGTACGCCGATCTGCTGGACGACCTGGGGCTGGACCCGTCCTACGGCGCGTACGTGGACGCGGCGCCGGCGGTGATGCTGGCGACGGTGAACATGATGTCGCTGTTCGGTCTGCACCGGTCGCTGCGGGCCGCGCTGGTGGGGCATTTCGCGGCGGCGGAGATCACCACGGCGCCGTCGGCGCGGCGGATGGCGCGGGCGCTGGAGCGGCTGGGCGCCGGTCCGCGCGCCCTGCTGTTCCACACCGAGCACATCGAGGCCGATGCCGTCCACGAGCAGGTGCTGCGCCACGAGGTGATCGGCGGGCTGCTGGAGGCCGAGCCGGGCCTGGCCGGGGACGTGGTGCTGGGCGTGCGCGCGACGGGCCTGCTGGAGGACCGGTTGGGCGGCCATCTGCTGGGGAGCTGGCGGGCGGGCCGCTCGGCGCTGCGGCGCCCGCTGGCCGATGCGGTGGGCGATGTGGTGGCCGATGCGGGTCCCGGTGGCGGGGCCGGTGTGGTGAGTGACGCGCCGGCGGCCGCGCCGGTGGCCGGGTGAACGGGAGGGGCGGGCGATGATGCTTTTCAGGCCGCCGGGCGTGTACCGGCCGCAGGCCGACACCTCGCTGCTGACGCGGGCGCTGCTGAGGTCGCTGTCGCTGGCGGGGGCGCCGCCGGGGGCGCGGGTCCTGGAGCTCGGCACGGGGACGGGCGCGGTGGCGCTGGCCGCGGCGCGGGCCGGCTGCGAGGTCGTCGCGGTGGACGCCTCGTCGCAGGCGGTGCTGGCGGCGCGGGTGAACGCGCGGATGCGGGGGCTGCCGGTGCGGGTGCTGCGCGGGGACATGTTCGCGCCGGTCGCGGGGCAGGAGTTCGACGTGATCGTCGCCAACCCCCCGTACGTGGTCGGGGAGGTCGACCCGGCGTCGGTGCGGGGCCGGGCGCGGGCGTGGGAGGCGGGCCCGGACGGCCGGGCGCTGCTGGACCGGATCTGCGCGCAGGCCCCCCGGCATCTGTCGCCGTCGGGGACGCTGCTGGTGGTGCACTCGGCGCTGAACGGGGTGGCGGCCACGCTGGTGGGGCTGCGCCGCGCGGGGATGCGGGCGTCGGTGGTGGCGCGGCACCGCGAGCCGTTCGGGCCGGTGATGCGGCGCCGCGCGGACGGGCTGCGGGCGCGCGGCCTGCTGGTGGAGGGGCAGCGGCACGAGGACCTGGTGGTGGTGCGCGCCGACCGGATGGGGGAGGAGGCGGGTGATGAGCGCGACCAGCGGGCGGCCTGAGATTCAGCCGGAGACCCGAGCCGAGCCGCGGGCCGAATCGCGGCCGGTGCCCGCGAACGGTCCCGGGGGCCCGGGCGGAGAGGCGCCGGGCGGCCGGGAGCGGCGGCGGGTGCGGATGGTGCCGGGCGGGCCGGTGCTGGTGGAGGGCCCGGTGGAGGTCGTGATGGAGGACGGGTCGACGGCGGTGTCGGACCGGTGGCTGGTGGCGCTGTGCGCGTGCCGCCGCAGCCGCGCGTACCCGTTCTGCGACACCAGCCATCGCCGGCGCCGCCGCGACTGATCCCGCACGGCGGCCACGCCCCCCGCCGTGCGCCGTTCTGCCCGGAGGGTCAGCCGCCGAGGCTGTCCAGGGCGGTGTCCAGCCGCTGGGCGAGGGCCTCGATCTGCTCCTCGTTGGCGCCGGTGTCGAGTTCGGCGATGACGGCGTCCCGGGTGGTGATCACCATGGCGTCCTCGGGGCCGTCGCCGCGGCTCGGGTCGGCCGGGACGACGGAGGCGCGGCCGCCTGCGACGACGAGTGCGGCGCCGCGGTCGGTGGAGGCCAGCAGGGTGTGCAGGTGCTCGCTTGTGATCGTCGGCATCGGGTGACCTCCGGATCGGTTGGGCGGCGGAGCGGGGCCCGGCCGTGGGGCCGGACCGCGCCGCCGGTCTGGTGTGGTGGCGGTCTGGTGTGGTGGCGGTCTGGTGTGGTGGCGGTCTGGTGAGTGGTGGCGGAGTCAGTCGGCGCCTGTGGTGTCAGGGTTTGCGGCCGACTCCGGTGGCGAACTCGCGTTCGCGCAGCCGCCCGCCGGTGTCGGGTGACAGCGGCGGAGTGTCGCGGCCGGCGCCGGTGCGCAGCCCTTCCAGGAACTCGGTGATCGCTTCGCGGGCGCTGTGGCGGGGTGTCCAGCCGAGCTCGTCGCGGGCTCGGGCGGTGTCCATGAGCGGGATCTGCAGGGCCAGGTCGAGCAGGGCGGGGGAGGCGGGCACCAGGTGCAGGTTCCAGGCGGCGGCGAGCGCGGCCCGCACGCCCCGCGCGGGCAGCCGCACGGTCCGGGCGCCGAGCAGGTCGGCGAGCTCGGCGGCGTCCAGGGCGGGTTCGGCGGCGAGGTTGAAGGCGCCGCGGGCCTCGCCGGTGGCGGCGAGCCGGAACGCCTGCCCGGCGTCGGCGGAGTGCAGGACCTGCAGCCGCAGGCCGGGCAGGTCCGGCACGACCGGGATGAGGTCGGGGCGGGCCAGGCGGCCGGGCAGCAGCGGCCCGGCGAACAGGCGGCGCTGCTCGCTGGCGCTCTGCCGTTCGAAGATGAACCCGGGCCGCAGCCGCACGACGCGGCAGTCGGGGTTGGCGGTCTCGAAGGCGTCCAGGAGCCGTTCGACGTAGGCCTTCTCGCGGCTGTAGGCGGCCTCGGGCCAGCCGTGGGTGGGCCAGGACTCGTCGACCGCGCGGTCCTTGGGGCCGGGGGAGTAGGCCCCCACGGAGGAGGAGTACACCAGCGCGGGGACGCCCGCGCGGGCGGCGGCGTCGAACACCCGGGCGCTGCCGACGGCGTTGGCGTCCCAGGTCACCGCGGGCCGGTGGGTGGGCTGGAACAGCCAGGCCAGATGGATGACGACGTCGGCGCCGCGCATCAGCGGGACCAGGTCGGTGTCGGTGACGTCGGCCTCGGCCCAGCGCAGCTTGCCGGTCCCGGCGGGGTCGGCCTCGCGGGCGGCCCCGGGGCCGGGTTCGCGGCGGGCCAGTCCGGTGATCTCGGTGACGGCCGGGTCCTCGGCGAGCGCGCGGACGGTGCTGGTCCCGATGTTGCCCGTGGCGCCGGTGACGACGACGCGCATGGCGATCTCCCCCTCGTCGGCGGTTCGCCCGCGGGGTCGTCCCCGCAGGTGGACGGCCCCATTCCCGTCCCGCGCCGATGTATGCCCGCAGCCGCGCCGCCGCGCCCCGGGGCCGGGGCGGGGGGCCGCGGCGCCCGGGGCCCGGGCCG
>NZ_JBFARL010000201.1:0-13662 GCF_040674655.1 Actinomadura sp. NPDC049753
CGGTTCCGCGGGCGCGTCCCGCAGGCAGCGCAGGAACGCCGGGAGCTGCACCGCCACCATGAGGAAGCTGCCGCAGGCGACCCCGACCGCCGCGCCGGGCGCCAGGTCGGCTTCTTCCGCGCGAAGAACGCGCGGGCGGCGAGGCCGACCGCCATCTGCCCCCACAGGCCGAGCGCGTACACGCGCAGGATGGCCGCGGTGCTCGCGGTGTCGGCGGACGTGAACTCGCCGTGCTCGAACAGGACCCCGATGACGACCGGCGCGAACGCGACCAGGAACGCGGTCGCGGCCAGCACCATCGCGCTCGCGACGGCGAGGTCCTGCCGGATGCGGCGGGCGACCTGCGCGGTGTCGCCGTCCGCCGACGCGCGGGCGAGCCTCGGGAACGTCACCGTCACGATCAGCAGCGACAGCACCATCGGCACCTGCGCGACCTTCTGCGCGTAGTTCAGATGCGAGATCGACCCGGCGGCCAGCCCGGCCCCGAGGAACCGCTCCACGAACACCTGCGACTGCCGCGTCACCGTGTAGACGACGATGGGGGCGATGGCCGCCAGGCCGAGCCGCACGTCCACGCTCCCGGACGGCGCCGCGTCCGGTTCCGCGGGCGCGTCCCGCAGGCAGCGCAGGAACGCCGGGAGCTGCACCGCCACCATGAGGAAGCTGCCGCAGGCGACCCCGACCGCCGCGCTGGTGATGCCGGCGACGCCGGACAGGCCCGCGATCAGCGCGAGGATGCCGACGTTGTAGGCGAGGTAGATGGCGGCCGGCGGCCCGAACCGGTGGTGGGCGCGCAGCGTCGCGCTCATGAAGCCCGCGACGCCGAACGTCACGACGGTGACCGCGGTCAGCCGGACGCACTGGACCGCCGGGCCCTGCTCGGTGAGGCCGGGCGCGAGGACATCCACCACGGCGGGCGCCGCGACCGCGAGCGCCCCGGTGACCACCGACAGGCCGAGCACCATGCGCGGCAGGGCCGTGCCGACGAGTGGGCGCACGCCGTCCCCGCGCGCGAGGAGCCGCGTGACGACGGGGACCATGAGCAGCGCCATGGCGTCCTCGATCAGCAGCGGCGAGACGGTCTCGGGGATCGTCCAGGCGACGAGGAACGCGTCCGTGCTGCCGCTGGCGCCGAACAGGTCCGCCATGACGAGGTCGCGCAGGAACCCCAGCCCGGTGCCCACCGCGATGAGCACCCCCGACACCATCGCGGCCCGTCCCACGGAGCTGCCGGGCAGACCCCCGCTGCGCTCGGTCACGGCGCCCTCCCGGAAGGGGACGTCATGACCGGGGAGGCGCCGGCCGCCCCGAACGCGCGTGCCGCCGTGAGGCCGAGGATGACGCCGACGAGCGCGCACGTGGGCCCGCCCAGGTCCGCGTACAGGAAGTTGATCAGCAGGAAGGCCACGAGCGCGACGCTCGCCAGCCAGAACGGATCGCGGGCGTCCCGGCGCCTCCACAGCCCGGCGGTGATCGCGGCGAGCATCGCGGCGAACCCCGCGAGGCCCACCGCCCCCTGCTCGGACAGGAACAGCAGGTACTCGTTGTGCGGAGACAGCAGCGGCTGCCGCACGTAGCCGTTGACGGGGTCGGCGGTCTCGCTGCCCGACGACAGCTCGATCGTGGCGTAGGTGTCGCGGTAGGCCGGGAAGTTCTTCACCCCGACGCCGGTGACCGGGTGGTCCTCCCAGATCCGGACGGCGGCCGCCCACAGGTTGTAGCGGTCGCCCACGGACTGGTCCGGGTCGCTGACCGAGCCCACCGTCGACTTCGCGCGCTCGACGACGGCCTGCGACCCGCCGCCCGCGGCGCCGAGCAGGACGAGCATCAGCGCGCCGCAGCAGGTCAGCACCTTGACGGCCGTCCACCGGTCGAACAGCACCAGGGTCAGCACGGCGGCGGCGCCGAGCGCGATCCACGTCCCGCGGCTGAGCGCGAGCGCCAGCGCCGCGCCCATGACGGCGATCCCGGCGAGCGCGGACGGGACGGCGGCGGCGCCGTGCCGGGGCGCCGTCAGCGCGAACGCGGTCAGCACGAGGAACGCGAACCCGACGACGACCGACATGGCCATCACGTCGAGGGAGCCGAACGTCCCGACCGCGCGGATGTTCTGGCCGCCCATCGACGCGCCGTTCCCGGTGGCCGCCTGCCAGATCCCGTACACCGCCTCCGTGAGGCCGAGGCCGAGCACCGCCCAGCAGACGGTGGCGAGGTCGCGCCGGTCCCGGACGAGCACGACCACGGCGAGCGGCACCAGCACGAAGACCTGGAGGTCGCGGACGAACCCGGCGAGGCTGGTCCCGATGTCGGCCGAGTGCACGGTGCTGATCCCGAGCGCCGCGACCAGCGGCCCGAACGCGGGCAGCGCCCGGCGCGGCAGCCGCGCCCGGCCCGTGGCCAGCATCCCGGCCGCGACCAGCACGAGCACGGCGCTGGCGACGTCCCCGGCGGTGACCTGCGTGCCGGCCCCGGGCGCCTGCGCGCCGGGCGGGATCCCGGCGCACGCCACGGTCGCCGCGACGAGCAGGCTCGGCCGCCTCGGCAGCGGCCTCGCCAGGAGCGGAGCGGCGGCGTACGCCGTCATGCGGGGTCCCGGAAGAGCATCGCCCGCGCCGTCAGCAGCAGGATCTTCAGGTCGCCGGTGAACGACCAGTGGTCGATGTAGTGGTTGTCGAGCCTCGCCCGCAGCTCGATGGACGTGTCGCCCCGGAATCCGTGGACCTGCGCCCAGCCCGTCATCCCCGCCGGGACGCGGTGCCGCGCCGCGTAGCCGGGGCAGGTCCGGGAGAACTGCTCCACGAAGTGCGGCCGCTCCGGACGCGGACCGACGAGGCTCATGTCGCCGCGGATGACGTTCCACAGCTGCGGGAGCTCGTCCAGGGACGTGGCGCGCAGGAACCGGCCGATCCGCCCCATCCGCTCGTCGTCCTTGACGGTCCAGCGGGTGTCGGCCTCCCGCTCGTCCGCGGGCTTCAGCGTCCGGAACTTCAGCAGGACGAACTCCTCGCCGCCGAGCCCGATCCGCCGCTGCCGGAACAGCACGCCGGGACCGCCCTCGGCCCGGACGGCGGCCGCGCACGCCGCGAGCAGCGGCAGCGCGAGCAGGAGGACCAGGACCGCCACGACGACGTCGAGCACCCGCTTGGCGCGGCGGGCCGCCGGGGCGCGCAGCCCCCACTCGATCCGCGCGCACGGCAGCCCGGCGAGGTACTCGCGCCGCCCCGGCACCACCGGGACGACGTCCGAGGGCGGTTGGACGAGCAGCGTCTCGCAGGGCAGCGCGAACGACGTCCGCAGCACCGCGTCCAGCCGGTCGGGCCGCACGTCCTCGGCGACGACGACCAGCGTCTCGATCCCGTGCGCCTCGACGAGGGCGGGCAGGTCGGAGGTCTCTCCGAGGACGGGCGCCGCACCCAGGGGCCCCTCCGGATCCCCCGCGGACACCTGCCCCACCACCGCGAGTCCGAGGTCGGCGCGCTCGCGCAGGACGTCGAGCACGTGGGCGGAGGTCCCGCCCGTCCCGACGACCAGCGCGGACCGGGCCCGGGAGCGCCGGGTCCGGTACGTCCGGACCACCGTGTTCACGCACGCGCGCGCGCCGAGCTGGACCGTCCCGCAGAGGGCCGCCGTCCACAGCCCGGCCGAGGCGTCCGCCCGCAGCAGCGCTGCGATCCCGCAGACGAGCAGCGTGCGGAGAAGGAGCGGCGGCGCGTCGGCGAGCAGGGACGGGGCGCGGCGCGCCCGGTACAGCCCGCCCGCGCCGTTGAGCGCGACGACCGTCAACGCGGCGAGGCCCGGCAGGACGCCGCCCCCGGTGAGGGACACGGCGACGGCCGTCGCCCCGCCGTCCAGGACGGCGAGGCTCACCGGGCACAGCCCGGCGAGCATCCGCGTCCTTCGCGGAGCGACCGGCCGGCCACCCGCCGAAAGCAGTTCCGGAGGGGCCGCGCCGGAGTCGACGGAGAAACTCAGCCCCTGGGCTCTCATCGCGCGTCCCCTTCACAGACAAGCACCTTGCGGGGGCCGTCGCTGGCGGCCGGTGATCAGCATCGCACCTGGTCAGAGCACAAATCGCCGCTTTTAACCGGGGCCGCCGCAGTCTTGAAGAGAAGATCGACGGGACGGTCCGCGCGGCCGCGCGCCGGGCCGTGGCCCCAGAAAGATCATGCGAAGTGGCCACCGCATGCGAACCTCTGCGAGACCATGGACGTCTATAGGTGAGTCGGACGCCGAGACCGGCCGTCCCGCCTCCGGGCGGGCCGGAATAAAGGCCGTTCCGCAACCGATCTTGTTGCCGGTCCCGCATCGCGCGGGATCCGGCGGGCTGTTGAGGGAGAACGGTGCGAGGTAAGGCGTTGGTGATGGCGCTCGTCCTGGGCCTGGCGACCGCGTGCGGTGGAAGCAGCGGCGGCGACGGCGGCGGCGGGACGACCACGAAGGGCGACGACGGCGCCCCCCAGGTGACGATCACTCCGGCGGACGGCAGCGGCAAGGCGCGCCCCGACCAGGGCGTCACCGTGATCGCCGCGGGCGGGAAGCTCGGCGACGTCAAGGTGAGACTGAAGGGCGCCGACGTCCCCGGCACCCTGTCCGCCGACAAGACCAAGTGGCGCTCGACGTGGACGCTCCAGCCCGGCGGCAGCTACCAGGTGTCGGCCACGGCGACGTCCGACAAGGGCAAGTCCACCACCGCGACGAGCGCGTTCCGCACGACCCGCTCGACCGCGGCCACCCGCGTCAACAACGTCGTGCCCAGCCAGAACGAGACGGTCGGCACCGGCATGCCGGTCTTCGTCCAGTTCAACAAGGCCGTCCCGGAGAAGGCCAAGCCCGCCATCGAGCGCGCCATCGAGATCTCCTCGACCACGCCCACCGAGGGCGCCTGGCGCTGGCTGAGCGCGGGCGAGTCCTTCAACGGGCTGCCCTCGGTCGTCTTCCGCCCGAAGCACCCGTGGAAGCCGAACCAGACCGTCACCGTCAAGGTCCACTTCGCGGGCCTGAAGATCGGCGACAACGTCTTCGGCGACCGCGACACGGTCCGCACCTTCAAGATCGGTGACTCCCACGTCATCAACATCAGCGCCACGACGCACCGCGCCGTCGTGAAGAAGAACGGCCGCACCGTCCGCACCTGGGGCGTGAGCCTCGGCAGCGGCGGCGACGTCCAGGGCGACGGCGTCGACCACCTGCTCACCACCAGCGGCGTCCACCTGACCATGGACCACGTCCGCCTGGAGCGCATGCGCCCGCCCGGCAAGAAGAAGGGCGACCCCGGCTGGTACGACGAGAAGGTCCCGTGGGCGACCCGCATCTCCAACAGCGGCGAGTACATCCACCAGAACATGGACGACCCGACCTGCCTCGGCCGGCGCAACTGCAGCCACGGCTGCGTCCGCTCGCCCGCGAACGACGCCCAGTGGTTCTTCCACTGGTCCTACCGGGGCGACCTCGTCACCATCACCGGCACCAAGCGCAGCCTCCAGTGGACGAACGGCTGGGGCTACTGGCAGCTCCCCTTCTCCAAGTGGACCAGCGGCAGCGCCCTCGGCAAGCCCATCACCACATCCCACGCCTGACCCGTCCCGGCCACTACCCTTCGTGACCAACAGGTCGCGGAGGGAGTGGCCCGGGTGGCAACGAGAATCATCCTTCACATCGGCGTGCAGAAGTCGGGCACGACGTTTCTGCAGCAAGTGCTGCAGGCGAACGCCGACGCGCTCGTCAAGGCGGGCGTCCGCTACCCCGTCAGCCCTGACTGGGCCCGGGGCAAGCGGACGGTCGCCAACCACGAATGGGCGAGCTACGGCCTGCTCGGTGCGGAGTTCCCCTGGGTGTCGCACGACCGCGCCTCCGAGGAGGCGGCCTCCTGGCAGACCCTGCTGGACGACGTGAAGTCGAGGCCCGGCACGGTGCTCCTGTCGGCCGAGGCCCTGTCCGTCATCCGGACATCCGCGATCCACCGCCTTTTCGACGCGCTGGGCGCCGACGACATCGAGGTCGTGATCACGGCCCGCAGCCTGGGCTCGGCCCTCCCCTCCCTCTGGCAGCAGCACATCCGCAACGGCCGCACGGTGAGCTTCGAGACCTACCTGACCGGTCTCGCCGCCGAGCGCGAGAAGGGCCGGGACCACATCGAGACGGACCGGTCGGCTCACCTGTGGCGTGCGTTCGACCTGGGTGGCCTGGCTCGACGCTGGTCGGACGCGGGCGCCGCCCGCCTCAGCATCATCACCACCCCGGGCACGCCCCCGCACCTCCTCTGGCAGCGCTTCGCCGAAGCGATCGGCCTCCCCGCCTTCGCCGAACCGCCCACCATGCCCGCCGACCGCGCCCACACCGGCCTGACGGCTCCGGAGACGCTGATCCTGGCGTCCATGAACGCGGCCATCCGCCAGACGTCCTGGAGCGGCCAGAAAGCCGACTGGATCCGCCAGGCCGTCACGGCCCGCTTCCAGGCCCGCCCGCAGCGCGGCAACAAGATCGTCACCCCGCCCGAATGGCGGGAACGGCTGGCGGAGTGGAGCGAGGAGGACCTGGTCGCCCTCCAAGCCACGCCGGCGCAAATAGTCGGCGACATCGAAGACCTGCGCTACGCCCCGTCCGCGGAGGCGACACCCCCGCCGACCCCCGAGGAGATAGCCCGAGCCGGCGCCGAAGCAGCCCTGGCCCTGGCGGCGGTGGCCCTCCAGGAAACCCTGATCCAACGCAACATCCGCCGCCTGCGCCACCGCCTCACCACGTAGGCGGGAACAGCCGCCCTTTCAGAACGGAATCGACCCGTTCCCCGGCAGCCTTGGCGTCCCCGCAGGGGAAGAGGACCCGCCCGCGCTGGACGTCCTGGTAAACCCACGCACCGCCGACGGCCCGCGCCCTCACGACCACTCCCACGTCTTCCGCGACCCCACTCGCGTACACCCACAGCAGCGGCGTGGGGAACTCGCGCCCGTACAGCTTCACGCACCGCCACCCGAGCGCCCCGACCGCAAGCGCCAACAGATCCAGATGCCGGACGGCTTTCTGCCGCCTCCTCCACCGCGTCAGCACGAGACCCTCGCCCACACCCACTTCCCGGGAACAGCCTCGGCCACCCCGCACTCCGACGCCAGCGCCTGCACAAGCGACAACCCCCACCCGCCCGTCCCGTCGTCGTACCCGTCATCCAGCGCCCGAGCGTCCGGCCCGAAATCCCCAGGTCCCATAGGAGGCCGCGTCACAGGCTTCTCCTCAGCCGGATCCCACACCGCCACCAGAACGCCCAGCACCTCCCGCACGCACCTGACCCGGATCTCCCGCTCCCCCGCGGCCCGAACGGCATTGGTGACGAGCTCCGCGACGATCAGCAGAACGCTTTCGGCCACCCTCTCCAGCCCCCATTCCGAGAGCCGCAACCCGACCACCGTCCGCACCATCCCCGGCACCGTCCGGTCAGCCAGACAAGAAATGTCCACCTCGCCCGCATCCACGGCTTCTAACGCCATTTCCGCCCCCCTCCTTTCTCTGGCTTGTCGAGACAACAGTGGGATCGGCGAGTTACTTTGGCCACGCTTTCGCTCGCACCGAAAACAAAAGATCTACAGAAGGACCAGCGATGGAAAGCCACGACTCTCTCGACCCACGATCATCCCTCTGGGACCTCGTAGCCGTTCAGCTGCGACTTCTTCGCCTGAACCATGGTTGGACGTGCCAGCAGGTAGGAGAGGTGGCGAACGCCTCTCGGTCGCATGTTTCAAACTGGGAGGCGGGCCGCCGACGGCCTAACCAGGCCAACCTCGCTCCGCTGGACGAGGCATGGGGCACGGCAGGGTTACTGACGTCCCTCGCCGAACACGCCAAGGACGGCCATGACCGCCCACGCGTAGGCGCTTTCCTGCAGTACGAGCGCGACGCCACGTCCATCAGGAACTACACATCCGACGTGATACCAGGGCTTCTGCAGACGGAGGGTTACGCCCGCTTCCTGTTCCAACGCGGTGGAGTGGTGGACGATGTCGAACGCGCCGTGAGCGACCGCATGGAACGACAGAGACCTCTCTATGGAGCCAACCCACCGAACCTCTGGGTGATACTTGCTCAACCGGTCTTGTGGTGGCAGGTCGGCGAGGGATCCGGCCTGATGCGCGACCAAATCGACCATCTACTACAAGTAACGCAGCTAGATCACGTGAGCCTGCGGGTGTACCCGGTCTCCGCTGGCTGGCCCGGCGTCAGCGGATCACTCGTGCTCATGTCGACACGGCACACCGAGGTCGCATATCTGGAGTCCGGCCGGATGGGAAGAGTGATCGACCGTCCATCCGAAATACACGATCTCAACGTAAGCTATGACCGGATTGGAGCGCTTGCGCTCCCGGAGGACCAGTCACGGACGCTGATCAAGCACATGCTAGGGCTGATGAAATGATCACATGGCGCAAGTCCACTCACAGCGACGAGACCGGCGGTCACTGTGTCGAGTTGGCCGCGCTCCCCCACGCGGTCGGCGTCCGCGACAGCAAAGCCCCCGACGCAGGCCACCTCTCCCTCACCCGCCGCGCTTTCGCCGACCTCCTCGACCGCGCCAAGCGAGACTCTCTGCCGCGTTGACCTCAGGCTCCCTGCCACAGACTGAACGCCCTCTGGCGCGGACGCCTACGGGGGTCCCCGTGCCACGGTGACGTGGCCACTGGCGCCCGCCGGTCCCCCGGGTACCCGACGCCCACGATCAAGACACACCCCCTGAGCTATAGGCTGATCTGCGCAAACTTCGCCTTTCAGGATTGATCGGGGTGACCGGACCGCGATGCCGACTCACGAGTGGACCATGGCCGATGATGAGTACGGCTCGCGTCCGCGCCCCCGGCGGAAGACCTTCTTGATCCTGGCCTTGGGCGTGCCGGGGCTCCTCGGACTGCTCGCCGCGCTCTACTCGACCGGTGCGCTGGATGGGAACACCCCGTCCCTCGGACCGAAGAACTACAGCGCCCATGTCGAATGCCAGGTGAACTCGGCCGGATCGCAGGGCACGGTAACGGTCAGCGGCACGATCACAGGCGACGCGACGCGCTACTCGGTCACCGTCGAGGTTCTGGACACGGCCTCTCACCAGCGGATCGGCTCTCAGACCTTCGAGGTTCGCGGCACGAACACCTTCGAAGGGACCACCGCGGCGCAAGCGCCGATCGGGCCCGCCGGCATCGAATGCAAGATCACCAAGGTCGCCTGAGACGCCCTTGTGGCGTGGCGGGCGTCGCACGGCACCGGCGGCCGGGAACAGAGTCCCCGGCCTCCCGTGGGTGTCGGTTCTCCGGCCCTACTTCTGCGAAGCATCACCGGAGGGCTCGGGGTTCTGCCCCTGCGGGGCCGCTGTTCCGGCGGCGCTGACGGTACCGGCGCGGCCGGCGATGTGGTCGGCGAGGATGCCGCCCTACGGGATGATCCTGCTCCTGCCGAGCCGCCGCGCGACCTCACGGACGGGCGGGGGGACCTGCGTCGCCGACCCCTTGCCCTGGTGTCCGTCCGCCAGGGTGAGGCCGAACCGGCAATCGGTCCCTCGTCCAGGCGGATCCCGGCTCTGCGGTGGCCTTCGACGTCGCCGGGCGGCAGCGAGAGGCTGAACTCCAGCAGCCCCACGATCCTCCCCGGCACCTGTTCCTCCAGTACCAGCCGGATCTTGCCGTAGCGCGCGATGGCCGCGCACAGCTCCCGGGCGGCGGCCAGGTAGTAGCCGTCGACCGTCCTGAAGCTGGGGCTCCCGGTGGACAGCCCGCGAGGGTCGCGCCGGGAGTCGGGGTTCTGGTCCTGGGTGCTCAGGCGGCTGTAGCCGATGCGCTGCCCCATCTGGTTCTCCTTCGGCCGGGCGCCGCGCCGGGCGGCACGAGGACCGCCCGGCGCGGCACTGGTCTTACTCGTCCTCCTGCTCGCCGCGAGCCTCCATGCCGCGCATGGACGCCTGAGCGGCTTGCAGGGCGCGCGTGGCTCGACACGGTCTTGACCGGCTCTCTCTCAACGGGGGTGCTCTGCTTCGTGCAGTCCGTAAACGAAAGGGTTGACCCAACATGTGCGACACGACCTGCTGCCGCCGCGTGGCCACCGTCCAGTTCATCTTCCCGGGCGGTGTGGGGATCACGCACGGCGAGCACACTGTCCACTCCATCAAAGACATCGTCGGCGCAGATGCGCAGGCGATCGAAGAGCATGCGCTTGCCCAAGCGCGTGCCCTCTCCGGCCCCGACAAGGAGCTGCGGGTGGTGCGCGACTACGCGGTCGACCTCTCCGTCGGCGATCTCTTCCTCAGCCACGAGGTGAAGGTCAAGGTCGTCGGCCCGCGAGTCGAAGCCAAAGTCACCGTGAGCGGCAACACCGACGTCACCATCACTCTGGTCAGCGTCCCGGGTGGCTCGGGGAACGCGGGCGAACGTGACAGCCGCTGTTTCAGCACTGGGCCTGTCTGGGGCCGCAGCAAGCGGGCGATCCGGCGCGAGGGGCTCGCCCGGGCGCATCGCGCCTTCGGCCCGGACGTGAAGCTGCGGATCGCGCGCGGCTGCACCTACAAGCCCGCCGCCGACGGCGGCTACTACACCGTCGGCATGAAGGTCATGATCGTCGGCTGACGCCGGGAGAACAAAGAACGCTCTGCCCACGGCAGCCAAGCAGGGTGGGGCGGCGAACGACACCGCGGCCGTGGCAGCCGGGACCGGTCTCCAGACCCCCCGGCGGCCACGGCCGCTCTCGATGTACGAGCACGCGATTCCGGGGGCCGGTCCGAGCCGGGCTGCAGAGCGAGGGGCCGGGACCCGGGCCAAGCCGGAGATGCAGCCATTGCCGTCGAGGGCCGTTGCCGGGTCGGGCTGTCAGCGGTAGGCCCTGGGAGCCTCCGGCCCGCGGCCGCGCGGCCGCGCTGCCGGCGACTCGCCCACCAGCGGCGACGCCATTGACACCCGGTGGCAGAGACACACGACCCGTTGTCGATACCGAGCGCAAGGACCACGAGACGGCCCTCCACCTGGTTGAGCATGCGGTCATGGCCCGCACTGTCAGACCCAGGCGCCCCGTACATCAGGCAGGGCGCAACACAAACAGGGAAGGGAGCTTCACGACGTGATCACTCAGCAGACGGTCGCCAACCACCTCACCATCGGCAATGGCACTGTCACCGTCGGGAAGGTCATCAAACCCGGTTACGTCGAGGTCCACGGCGGCACCGTCACCATCGAGAAGGTCATCGACACCGATGCCGCGCTTCGCGGCGGCATCGTCACCGTCGAGGAGGTCCTCGAGGACGGCATCGTCGATGTCTACGACGGAACCGTCACCTTCAAGAAGGTCAACGCTGGCGCCATCGTCGAGGTCCACGGTGGCACCGTCACCTTCGAGGAGGTCATCACAGGCCGCTGCGATGCTGCCGACCACAACGACGCCGAGGACGGTGTCACCGGCTACGTCTTGGTTCTCGGTGGAACCGTCACCTTCAAGAAGGCCATCGACACCTTTGGCGGCGTCAGTGTCGGCGGTGGCACCGTCACCGTCGAGGAGGTCATCAACAAACCCGGTCGCGTCGAGGTCGACGGCGGAGCCGTCACCATCGAGAGGGACATCGACGCCCGTGCCGCGCTTCGCGGCGGCATCGTCACCATCGAGGAGATCCTCGACGGTGACGTCGATGTCTACGACGGAACCGTCACCTTCACGAAGGTCCACGCAGGCGGCAGCGTCGCGGTCCACGGTGGCACCGTCACCTTCGAGGAGGTCATCACAGGCCGCTGCGATGCTGCCGACCACAACGACGCCGAGGACGGTGTCACCGGCTACGTCTCGGTTCTCGGTGGAACCGTCACCTTCAAGAAGGCCATCGACACCTTTGGCGGCGTCCGTGTCGACGGCGACCCCATCACCAGGGCGAGCTGAATCCTCGTCGGCTACCGATGCGGCCGGCCGACTGCAGTGCAGGCCCGCGCGCCAGAACACGAAGCGGGGAGGGACCGACCTGTCTCTCCCCGCGAACGACGCGGCCCCCGCACCACACACGGTGACGGGGGCCGATCTACGTCCGAGACGCCTCAGCCGACGAGCAGGGCCACGGGGAGGATCGGAACGGTGGTCAGCGGTAGAGCGCCGTCAGGCGGCCCACAACGCGTGTCGAGAACGCCATCGTTAGTCGGACACCTTACGCACGCCTCGGCGTTCGCACTCGGGCACCCAGCTAGGTGCCCGAGACACATTCGGCCTATCAGGACCGGAGCTGGTGGGGCGCTGGCCTCGGGGGCGGCACGGACGCGCTGGCCTGGACCGGCAACGAGGCTGGCGGGACGCTCTCATGGCGTGCTGACCAGTCGCATGCGCCGGGAGCCGGTCCTTGAATGAGGAATCGGCCCTCGTACACGCGGTACGAGGGCCGTTGTGGGGGGCGGTGCCAGTGGAGGACTCCGCCGGGATGGTGGTGCTCAGGCCGCGACCTGCCGCTCACGACGGAGGTGGTCGGTGGGTCAGCTTCCGAAGATGCGGAGCGCGATGAGGAGGCCGACGACCCCGCAGCCCGTCTTCAGGATGAAGGTGAGGTACAGCGGGATGCACTGGCCGACGGAGAATCCCCCGTCGCTTTGGACACCAGCGCAGTAGTAGGCGAACAGGCTGGCGCAACCGGCGACGATGACCCCGGTGAAGGCACCGACGGCGACAGCGAAGAAGCCGCCGAAGGCCAGCCCCGCAAGGAGGGCACCGAACAGCGCGCCGAGCGGGATGTGCGGCCCGTAGAGCCTGAGTGCAGGCGTCATGAGGGTGTCTCCTTTGAACGGGTGCTCGTGTTCGGAACACGGCACCGGTTTGAGTTTTCGCGCGCTCGTGGTTGTCCACGGGCGCCGGGTGAGACCGTGCTCGGCAGGTACTCCTCGGCAACCCGCCGGTGCCGCGAGAAGGCGGCGAAGCCCCGCTACGGCCATGGCTCAGTGTCGGTCCAGGCTCCGCCCCACACCCGCATCACCGGCCTGGACCTGGGCTGTCCCGCGTCCAGCTGCCCGGTCACCATCGCACCCGACGGCAAGTCCGCCACCGGTGCCATGAACCTCACCCCGCGAAAGTTCCTCATCGCCCACAAGATCGAGGTGGTCGCCGACGCCAACGCGCCGTTGGCAGGCGGCCAGTTCAGCGGCACCTACACCCGCGACGGCGAGACCCAGCCCCTCACCGTGAACATAAAGCCCGGCGTCCAAGGCATCGTGGCGGCCTACCTCAGAAACACCAATCTCCAGGGCGGCGGCATCCGCGTCATCTCCGTCGACCCCGGCAGCAAGGCCCAGGCGTCGGGCCTGCAACCAGGCGACCTCATCACCGACATCGCGGGAACTCCGACCCCGACCATCAACGACCTGGACGCGTTCCTGCTCGGCAGCAAGCGAGCCGGCGCCACCTATCCGGTGACCGTCAAGCGCGGCGGCACCACCGTCACCCTGCAACTCACCCTGGACACCGGAAGACTCTGGCCAAGGCCCTCCGTCTGGGGGTCCGTGCCATACCGAAGTAGCGAGGTCGGCGTCCTTCTCGCCGACCTCGCTACTTCTTGCAGCTGACCTCCGCTGGCGTGGGCGGATGCCTTAGAAACGATGGCGGTCTCAGTGGATCAATGCATCGACCTGTCCGCAAAGGTCAGCGTAAACCTCGTCGGGTGTTCGGTAGCCGTGGATCCTGCGT
>NZ_JBFARL010000202.1:0-13659 GCF_040674655.1 Actinomadura sp. NPDC049753
CCGCGCCGCCGCACGGAACTGGCGGCGTTCCTGCGCAGCCGGCGCGAGCGGATCAGCCCCGAGGACGTGGGGATGCCCCCGGGCCCGCGGCGCCGCACGCCCGGCCTGCGCCGCGAGGAGGTCGCCCAGCTCGCCGGAGTCGGCGTCACCTGGTACACGTGGCTGGAGCAGGGCCGCCCGATCAACGCCAGCACCCAGGTGCTGGACGCGGTGGCGCGCACCCTGAGGCTCGACGGGGCCGAGCGCGAGCACCTGTACCGGCTGGCCGACGTCCCCGACGCGGCGGTCGAGCAGCAGGCCGAGAGCCTGCCCGAGGACGTCCAGGGGATCCTGGACGCGCTCGTGCCGCTGCCCGCGGCCGTGGTCAACGCCCGCTCCGACATCCTGGCCTGGAACGCCGCCTTCGGCGCGATCTTCCCGCACCTCGTGAACGCCCGCCCGTGCGAGCGCAACACGCTGTGGAAGATGTTCACGCTGCCGGCGTGCTGCAACCCGATCGTGAACCTGGAGGAGGCGGCGCCCGACCACGTCGCCGTCTTCCGGCACCGGTACAGCAGGCATCTGGACGAACCGGGCTGGAGGGACCTCGTCCGGCGCCTGCAGGCGGCCAGTCCCCTGTTCGCCCGGCTGTGGGCGTCCCACGACGTGGCGCTGCCGGGGCCGAGCGCCAAGGTCTTCCGGCACAGCGCCGTCGGCGAGATCCGCACCCGCACCACGAGCATGGACATCACCGCGTCGCCGAACGCGCGGCTCGTCGCCTACACGCCGGCCGACGAGGAGAGCCGGGACCGGATCGGCCGGCTGCTCGCCGACCCGGGGGCCGCGGCCACCGACCACCGCCACTGAGCGGCGCCGGACTCAGTGGCGGGCACGCCGGGCGATCACCACGAGGTCGACGGCGGCGATGACGGCGACCGCCGCGCAGATGCCCGCCGCGGTCAAGGAGCCGCCGCCCGAGGCGTCCACCGTGAACACGATCGCGGCGGCGACCGCGCCGACCAGCGCGACCGCGGACAGGACCGCCCGCAGCAGCAGCGGGCTGCGCGCGGTCAGAGGCTCGTCCCCGCGCGGCTGCTCGTGCGGGTACGGCCCGTGCGACCCGGGGCCGTGCCAGCCGGGGTCCTCCCGGCCGATGTCATGCCGCTCGGGCTCGCCGCGTCCGGGCTCGTTCCGCTCAGGTTCGCTCCGGTCGGGCTCGTGCCGGCCGGGCCCGTCCGTTCCGGTGCCGCCCACGGCTCACCTGGCGTAGGTGCCGACGAGCGTCCCCGACGCCACGACCTTGTCCTCGACGGCGGTGCGCAGGTCCTCGGCGGTGAAGCCGTCGCGCAGCCCGGACGGCTCCGCCAGCCCGTACAGCCGGAAGAAGTACCGGTGCGGGCCGTCGCCCACCGGGGGCTTCGGCCCGCCGTAGCCCTCGGAGCCGTAGTCGTTGCGCCCGAGGACGGCGCCGGTCGGGAGCTCCCCGGCGTCCAGGCCGGTGGTCACCGGGTCGATTCCGGCGAGCAGCCAGTGCGCGAACGTGCCGGACGGGGCGTCGGGGTCCTCGCACGCCAGCGCCAGCTCCACGACCTCCTCGGGCGCGGGCGACCACTCCAGCGGCGGCGAGAGGTCCCCGCTGTCGTGGGAGTAGTCCGACGGCATGAGCGTGTGGTCGCGGAACGCGGCGCTCCTCATCGTCATCTCTTCCATATGCCGCTCGTGCCCGGTCACGCGCGGTCGATGCACGCTCCGTCCCGTCCTCCCGCAGGTCAGCCCGCGCTGGAGGCCGCCCAGATGTTGATCCCCGCCTCGACCGCGTCCCGGTCGATCGCGGCGAGCTCGTCCGGGGTGAAGTCGAGCCGGTCGAGGGCGGCGAGGTTCTCCTCCAGCTGCGCGACGCTGCTCGCGCCGATCAGCGCCGAGGTGACCCGGCCGTCCCGCAGCGACCAGGCCAGCGCCATCTGGGCGAGCGACTGCCCGCGCCCCTCGGCGATCCGGTTCAGCGTCCGCACGTGCCGCAGGTTGTCCTCGGTGAGCAGGCTGGTGGACAGCGACGTACCCCGGCTCGCCCGGGAGCCCTCCGGGACTCCGTGGAGGTACTTGCCGGTCAGCATCCCCTGCGCCAGCGGCGAGAACGCGATGCAGCCGGCGCCCTCCCGGTCGAGCGTGTCGAGCAGCCCGCCCTCGATCCAGCGGTTGAGCATCGAGTAGGACGGCTGGTGGATCAGCAGCGGGGTCCCCATCTCCCGCAGGATCGCCGCCGCCTCGGCGGTGCGCTCGGGGGAGTAGGACGAGATCCCGGCGTAGAGGGCCTTGCCGGACCGGACGGCCCGGTCCAGCGCCCCCATCGTCTCCTCCAGCGGCGTCTCCGGGTCGAAGCGGTGGCTGTAGAAGATGTCGACGTAGTCGACGCCCATCCGGCGCAGCGACTGGTCGAGGCTCGCGAGCAGGTACTTGCGCGACCCCCACTCGCCGTACGGGCCCGGCCACATGTCGTAGCCGGCCTTGGTCGAGATGATGATCTCGTCCCGGTACGGGGCGAGGTCCTCGCGCAGGATCCGGCCGAAGTTGGTCTCCGCGGACCCGTACGGCGGGCCGTAGTTGTTGGCGAGGTCGAAGTGGGTGACGCCGAGGTCGAACGCGCGCCGCAGGATGGCCCGCTGGACGTCCAGCGGCCGGTCGTCGCCGAAGTTGTGCCACAGGCCCAGCGAGATCGCCGGGAGCCTCAACCCGCTCCGCCCGCACCGCCGGTAGGGGAGCCGCTCGTACCGCTCACTGTCTGCCACAAAGGTCATGGTCAGGAGTATTTCAGGACAAGCGGCTTGCCGGACGCGGCACCGGTCCGCCGTCGGGAGCGCCCTCCTCGGGAGGGTGATCCGCGTCACTGACCGCGGCGGCGTGCGGCGGCGGCGCGGGAGTACACAAAGGAACGCGGCCCCGACTGTCATGTCTGCGAGGGTGAAGGGGGCTGTGAAGTGGCAAGAATGGTCTGAGTCTGGACAAGGAGGTCCCAGTGGTCGTGCTGCGCAGTTACGTGTCGGGTTCCTGGCGTGCCCCGGAGGAGGAGGGGGCGCCGTTGCACGACGCCGTCACCGGGGAGGAAATCGCCCGGATCTCCTCGGCGGGGGTCGACATGGGTGCCGCCCTGGAGTATGGGCGGTCCGTCGGCGGCCCGGTGCTGAGGGAGCTGACGTTCCACCAGCGCGCGGCCCTGCTGAAGGCGGTCGCGTCCCACCTCCGGGAGCACCGCGAGGAGTTGTACGCCCTGTCGGCCATGACGGGCGCGACGCTGAACGACTCGAAGTTCGACGTCGACGGAGGCATCGGCGTCCTGTTCGCCTACGCGAGCAAGGGCAAGCGGGAACTGCCGAACGACACGGTGCTCGTCGAGGGCGACGTGGAGCCGCTCGGCAAGGGCGGGACGTTCGTCGGGCAGCACCTGTGCACGCCGTCGCGCGGCGTCGCGGTGCAGATCAACGCGTTCAACTTCCCGGTGTGGGGCCCGCTGGAGAAGCTCGCGCCCGCGTTCCTCGCGGGGGTGCCGAGCCTGATCAAGCCGGCGAGCCAGACCGCGTACCTGACCGCCCGGCTGGTCGAGCTGATCGTCGAGGCCGGGATCCTGCCCGAGGGCTCGGTCCAGATGGTCTGCGGCGAGCCGCGCGACCTCCTCGACCACCTCACCGAGCAGGACATCGTCGGGTTCACCGGTTCGGCGTCCACCGCCCGGCTCCTGCGCACCCACCCCGTCGTCGTGGGGAACGCGGTGCGGTTCAACGCCGAGGGCGACTCGCTGAACTGCTCGGTCCTCGGGCCGGACGCGACGCCCGGCACGAAGGAGTTCGACCTCTACGTCAGGCAGCTCGCCACGGAGATGACCGTGAAGGCGGGCCAGAAGTGCACGGCGATCCGCCGGGCGCTCGTCCCCGCCGCGCTGATCGACGACGTCGCCGAGGCCGTCCGGGAGCGGCTGGCGAAGGTCACGGTCGGGAACCCGTCCGACCCGTCCGTGCGGATGGGCGCCCTCGCCACGCTCGACCAGCGGGAGGAGGTGCGGCGCTCCCTCAAGGCCCTCATGGACGCCGGCCGCGTCGTGTTCGGCGACCCCGAGCGGGTCGAGGTCGTGGGCGCGGACGCCGAGCGCGGCGCGTTCATCTCGCCGGTCCTGCTGCGCGCCGACGACGCCGGCCGCGCCGAGCCGCACGAGGTCGAGGCGTTCGGGCCGGTCAGCACCCTGATGCCCTACGAGGGCGCCGAGCAGGCCGTCGAGCTGGCCGTGCGCGGGCGCGGCAGCCTCGCCGGGTCGGTCGTGACCGGCGACGCGGAGTTCGCCCGGAAGGTCGTGCTCGGCACCGCGCCGTGGCACGGCCGGCTGCTCGTGCTGAACGCCGAGGACGCCCAGGAGTCGACCGGGCACGGCTCGCCGCTGCCCGCGCTCGTCCACGGCGGCCCCGGGCGCGCCGGCGGCGGCGAGGAGATGGGCGGGATCCGCGGGGTGGTGCACCACATGCGGCGCACCGCCGTCCAGGCCGGACCGGCGATGCTCACCTCCATCACCGGGCGCTGGGTCCCCGGCACCGACCGGACCGTCACCGACGTCCACCCGTTCCGCAAGCACCTGGAGGAGCTGCGCGTCGGCGACACCGCCGTCGGCGGCCCCCGCGTCGTCACCCTCGACGACGTGGAGCACTTCGCCGAGTTCACCGGCGACACCTTCTACGCCCACACGGACGAGGAGGCCGCCGCCGCGAACCCGTTCTTCGGCGGGCGCGTCGCGCACGGCTACCTCGTCGTGTCGTTCGCGGCCGGGCTGTTCGTGGAGCCGTCCCCGGGGCCCGTCCTGGCGAACTACGGCCTGGAGAACCTCCGGTTCCTCACCCCCGTGAAGCCGGGCGACGAGCTGACCGTCACCCTGACGGCCAAGCAGATCACGCCGCGCGAGGGCGCCGACTACGGCGAGGTCCGCTGGGACACCGACGTCACGAACCAGGAGGGCGCCTCGGTCGCCAAGTACGACGTCCTGACGCTCGTGGCCAAGCGCCCGCGGCACGACTGATCTTCGGGTCTGGGGGCCCGGCCCGCGGGATGATACGCATGAGGGGAGGCGTCTGCGGGGGAGACGGTCACGTTCAGCGCTGAACGGGGTGCGCCCATGATCAGTCCCCTGCACATCCAGACCGTGCGCGAGGTCGTCCGCACCGGCTCGTTCGCGGACGCGGCCCGCAACCTCGGCTACACCGCGTCCGCCGTCTCCCAGCAGATCGCCGCGCTGGAGCGCGCCTGCGGCCTGGTGCTGTTCGAGCGCCGGGCGCGCAGCGTGCGCCCGACGAGCGCCGCGTTCCTGATGGTCAGCAAGGGCAACGACGTGCTGTCGGCCCTCGACACCCTGGAGCGGGAGCTGCGCACGGTCGCCAGCGGCGAGCGCGGCGCCCTGCAGCTCGGCAGCTTCCCGACCGCCAGCGCCCGGATCCTGCCGCGGGTGCTGGCGGAGCTGTCGCGGGTGCGGCCCGGCATCGACATCACGCTGGCCGAGGGGGAGCCGGACGAGCTGCTGCCCGAACTGCTCGACGGCGACCTCGACCTCCAGCTCGCGTACCGGTACGACCTGTTCCCGCGCACCTGGCCCGACCAGATCGTGGAGACGCCGGTGATGGACGAGAACCTGGTGCTGTGCGTCCCGCGGGACCACCCGCTCGCCGGGGGCCGCACCGTCCGGCTCCGGGACCTGCGGTCGGAGACGTGGATCGCGAGCCGCCCCGAGAGCGCGGGCGCGCAGGCGCTGCTGCGGCTGTGCGGCACCGCCGGGTTCGTCCCCGACATCGCGTTCCGCAGCAACGACTACGCCGTGGTGTGCGGGCTGGTCGGGTGCGGCCTCGGCATCGCGCTCGTCCCGGCGCTCGGCTGCGTCCCCGCGCCGGGGCTGAGGACGCTGCGGCTCAGCCGCCGCAGCCCGCGGCGGCACGTCACCGTGCTGCGCCGCGCCAGCAACACCAACCCGCTCGTCAAGGACGCCCTGCGCGGCCTCATCGAGGCCGCCCGGGGCGTCCAGAACGAGGTCGGGGGCGCCACCGGCCCTTGAGCTCCATCGCGGCGCGGACGCGCTCCTGAGCGAGCGCGACGGCGGCCTCGTGCGTCGTCGTGCCCTGCGCCCGGGCCGCGTCGAGGACCCGGCCGGTGTTGTCGCGCATCTTCGCCGAGACCGCGGCGAACACCGCGTCCGCGTCGGGGCGGAACGCCGAGTAGCGGGCGTCCATCGCGAACCCCGCCGCGACGACGCCGCCCGCGTTGGCGACGAAGTCCGGCACGACCGTCACGCCGCGCTCGGCGAGGACGCGCTGCGCCGCCCGCCCGGTGGGCAGGTTCGCGCCCTCCACGACGATCGACGCCTGGACGTTCGCGGCCGCCTCCTCGTCGATGACGTCCTGCAGCGCGGCCGGGACGAGCACGTCGGCCGGGACCGACAGCTCGACGCCGGGCGCCAGCAGCCGCCCGCCGTACTCCCGCACCGCCGCGTCGCCCGCCTCGGCGCGCAGGGCGAGGAGCCGCCCGACGTCCAGGCCGTCCGGGTCGTGCAGCGCGCCGTGCACGGTCGAGACCGCCACGACCGCCGCGCCCAGCTCGTCCAGGCGCCGCGCCGCCGCGTGCCCGACCGCGCCGAACCCCTGCACCGCGACCCGCGCGCCCCGCAGGGACATCCCCGCGTGCCCGGCCGCGGCGTCGGCCGCCTCCGCGACCCCGAAGCCGGTCACGCCCAGCTCGTCGTAGGGCATGCCGCCGAGGACGTGCGGGGTGCCGACGGCCGCGCCCCGGTCGTCCAGCTCGTCCTGGACGATCGCCGCGTCCCGCTCCGACAGCCCCATGTCGAGGCCCGCCACGTACCGGCGGGGGATCTCCTGCGCCAGCGCCCGCACGAACGCGCGCAGGACCGCCTCCCGGTCGGACGACGCGGGGTCCGCCGCGATCCCGGCCTTCGCGCCGCCGAAGAACAGGTCGACGCCCGCCCACTTGTAGGTCATCACCCGGGCGAGCCGCGCCACCTCCGCGACCGTCACCGACGGGCTCATCCGCATGCCGCCCTTGCCCATGCCGCGGGCGGTGTTGTCGATGACGAGCACGCCCCGCATCCCGGTCCGGGCGTCGGAGACGCACACGACCCGCTCGGGGCCCCACTCGTCCATCATCGCGAGCACGTCAGACACAGTTGGTCTCCGGGCGGAGGGCGTCGCCGGCGAAGCGCGCAGCGTTCAGGGGAGCGACGTCGGTGAAGGGCGCGCGGCCGAGGTACAGGTCGCGGACGACCTCGCCGACGGCCGGGCCCTGGAGGAAGCCGTGGCCGGAGAAGCCGGCCGCGTAGAGGAACCGCGACACCGACGCGTCCTCGCCGATGAGCGCGTTGTGGTCGGGCGTCATCTCGTAGAGGCCGGCCCAGCCGCCCGTCAGGCCCGCGTCGAGCAGGCGCGGCGCCCGGGCGCCGATGGCCTCGGCGAGCCGGGGGAGCCAGGCGTCGGACCGGTTCAGCAGGAAGCCGGGGCGCTCGTCGGGATCGGACATGCCGAGCATCAGGCCCTCGCCCTCCGCGTGGAAGTAGAACGACGTCGCGAAGTCGATGGTCATCGGCACCGGGCGCGGCAGGTCCGGGAGCGGCCCGGTGAAGACGATCTGGCGGCGCAGCGGCTCGACCGGGAGGTCGACGCCGGCCATCCGCCCGACGGCCGCCGACCAGGCCCCGGCCGCGCAGACGACGGCGGGCGTGCGGATGCGCCCCCGCGTGGTCCGGACGGACCTGATCTCACCGCCGCCGGTCTCGATGCCGACGACCTCGCAGCCGGTGCGGATCGCCGCGCCGTGCCGCCGCGCGCCCGTCGCGTACCCGAGGACGACCGACTCGGGCGTGCAGTGCCCGTCGTCGGGGGAGAACGCGGCGGCCAGCAGCCCGTCGGGGACGATCAGCGGCGACAGCCGGCGGGCCTCCGCGACCGAGACCATCCGGCTCGGGACGCCCAGCTCGTTCTGCAGGGCCACGCCCGCCTCGAACGCCGCGACGTCCTCGGGCCGCGACAGCAGGAACAGGTACCCGACGCGGTGCAGGTCGATCTCCTGGCCGGGCCGGCGGGAGAACCGGGCGAACGCCTCCAGGCTGCGGGCGCCGAGCCGGATGTTGACCTCGTCGGAGAACTGGGCCCGCACACCGCCCGCCGCCTTGCACGTCGAGCCCGACCCGAGCGCGTCCCGCTCGACGAGCACCACGCGCCGCACGCCCGCCTCGGCGAGGTGGAACGCGATGCTCGTCCCCATCACGCCGCCGCCGATGACGACGACGTCGGCCTCGGCCTCGATCTCCGCCTCGGTCTCCACGGCCGCCCCTACAGCCGGAAGCCGAGGTCGGGGGCGATCTCCAGGACGTCCATCTGCGCCTTCTGCAGCCGCCCGGAGGTGTCCCAGTTCATCGACTGCCAGCGGGTGAACTGGTCCAGCACCCACATGCCCGACTGGCGGCTGCCGTTGCCCGAGCGCCCGTTCCCGCCGAACGGCAGGTGCGCCTCCGCGCCGGAGGTGGAGTTGTTGACGCTCACCATCCCGGCCGAGATCCGGCGGCGGAACGCGAAGACCTTCGCCGGGTCGGCGGTGTAGATCGAGGCGGACAGGCCGTAGCCGGGGGCGTTGGCGAGGGCGATCGCCTCGTCCGGGGTCCGGTAGGCGGCGACGCCGACGATCGGCCCGAACGCCTCGTTCATGAACAGCTCGTCGCCGGGCCCCACCCCGTCGACGATCACCGGGTGGTAGAACAGCCCCGCCTCCGGGTCTCCGGTGAAGCCCTCCCGCGGCGCGGCCGCCGTGATCCGCCCGGTGGCCGAGGACCCGAGCACGGTGTGGCCCGGCCCGATCCAGCCGAGGACCTTCTCGAAGCCGTCCGCGAACCGCTCGCTGATCAGCGGCCCGAACAGCACGTCGCCCGCCGGGTCGCCGACGGGCGCGGCGCGCACGGCCTCGTCCAGCAGCCGCACGAACTCGCCGTGCACCGACTCGTGGACGATCGCGGTCCCGAGGGAGGTACAGCGCTGCCCGGCCGTCCCGAACCCCGAGAACAGGGCGCCCTCGACGGCGAGCGGCAGGTCGGCGTCCTCGGTGACGACCATCGGGTTCTTGCCGCCGAGTTCCAGGCACGGCGTCTGGAGGTGGCGGCCGCACAGCTCCCCGATCCGAGCCCCGACCTCCGTGGAGCCGGTGAAGCCGACCTTGTCGACGAGCCTCTCGTCCAGCGCCCGCTCGAGGCCGCGGAACGTCTCGGCGCCGTCCGCGTGGACCACGTTGAGGACGCCGTCCGGCAGTCCCGCGTGGGCGAACAGCTCGTAGAACGCGTCGGCGCAGGCCGCCGCGTACTCGGCGGGCTTCCACACCACCGCGTTCCCGCACAGCAGCGCGGGGACGATGTACCAGGACGGCACCGCGACCGGGAAGTTCCCCGCCGTGACGACGGCGACGACGCCGACCGGGTCCCGGAAGGTGAACAGCTGCTTGTCGGGCATCTCGGACGGGACGGTCTGCCCGTACAGCCGCCGCCCCTCCCCGAGGAAGAACGCGCAGGTGTCGGCGATCTCCTGGACCTCGCCGAGGGCCTCGGCGCGGGGCTTGCCGACCTCCCGGGTGACGAGCGCGGCGAGGGCCGCCTTGTTGGCCTCGACGAGCCGGCCGACCGCGGCGACCACCTGCCCGCGGACGGGCGCCGGCACGTCGCGCCAGGCGTCCTGCGCCTCGCGGGCGGCCCGGCAGGCGCGCACCAGGTCGCCGGCGTCCGCGAGGGACACCTCCGCGACCGTCTCGGACGTGCGGGACGGGTCGGTGGAACGGTACGGGCGCGGCCCCGCCGGGATCCGGGCGCCGCCGATGACGGAGGAGAGCACGCTCCCAGCCTGGACGGGCCGCCCGCCCGCGCCAAGATCGGGCAGAGCGCGGCTTCCTTACCGCGAGGCCAAGCCGGGCTGAGGCTCTCCCGGGGGTGTCGTTAAGCGATCCTTGGCCAACTCCCAACCGGTTCGCGGTCTTGTGCGGCTTGGCCCCGGCAGGGCGGCGTCCGATGCTCGACACGCGTCCCGATCCGCACGCAGGAGCACGCATGCCCGAGCCCGCCGACGTCCACTTCCTCGAGACGGCCGCGACCCTGGCGCCGTCCGGCCGGCCCGCCCCGCCGGGGGCGCTCACCGGCGAGCGCTGCCTGGAGCTGTTCGACGCGCAGCTCGGCAGCCGGCATCTGGACCTCGCCGCCCGGCGCCTCCAGGCGCAGGGCCACGGCTTCTACACGATCGGCTCGTCCGGGCACGAGGGCAACGCGGCCGTCGCGGCCGCCCTCCGCCCGGACGACCCGGCGCTCCTGCACTACCGGTCGGGCGCGTTCTTCCTGGAGCGGGCGCGCCAGGTCCCCGGCGGCGACCCGCTCCGCGACGTCCTGCTCGGGCTGGTCGCCGCCGCCGAGGAACCGATCGCGGGCGGGCGCCACAAGGTGTTCGGCAGCCGCCCGCTGAACGTGATCCCGCAGACCTCCACCATCGCCTCGCACCTCCCGCGCGCGCTCGGCGTGGCCTTCGCCATCGAACGCGCCGCCCGGCTCGGCCTGGACTCGCCGTGGCCGCGCGACGCGGTCGCCGTGTGCAGCTTCGGGGACGCCTCCGCCAACCACTCCACCGCCGCCGGCGCCGTCAACGCGGCCGTCAACTGCGGCTACCAGGGCCTCCCCCTGCCGCTCCTGCTGGTCTGCGAGGACAACGGGATCGGCATCAGCGTCCGCACGGCGCCCGGCTGGATCCATGCCGCCTACGGCTCGCGGCCCGGCCTCGCCTACTTCCACGCGGACGGCTGCGACCTCGCCGACGCCCACGCCGTGGCGGCGCGGGCGGCCGGCTGGGTCCGCGAACGCCGCCGTCCCGCGTTCCTGCACCTGCGGACCGTCCGGCTGATGGGCCACGCCGGCTCCGACGTCGAGTCGGCGTACCGGGCCTCGGCCGAGATCGCGGCCGACCTGGAGCGCGACCCGCTCCTGCGGACCGCGCGCCTCCTCGTCGACCGCGGAGTCGCGACCGCGGAGGACGTCGTCGGCCTCTACGAGGCCAAGCGCGCGGAGGTGATGGCGCTGGCCGACAGCGTCGCGGGCGCCCCGCGCCTGGCGTCCGCCGCGCAGGTCATGGCGCCGCTCCGGCACACCGCCCCCGGCGGGGGAGCGGAGGCCGCCGAAGGGGAGCCGGTCACGCTGGCGCAGGCGGTCAACCGGACGCTCGGCGACCTGCTGGACGAGCGGCCCGGCATGCTCGTCTTCGGCGAGGACGTGGCGCGCAAGGGCGGCGTCTACGGGGTCACGCGCGGACTGGTGAGGCGGGCCGGGGCGGCCCGGGTGTTCGACACGATCCTGGACGAGCAGTCGGTCCTCGGCCTCGCGCTCGGGTTCGGGACCGCCGGGATGCTGCCGGTCCCGGAGATCCAGTACCTCGCCTACCTGCACAACGCCGCCGACCAGATCCGGGGGGAGGCGGCGACGCTGCCGTTCTTCTCCTCCGGCCGGTACCGCAACCCGATGGTCGTGCGGATCGCGGGCTACGCCTACCAGAAGGGGTTCGGGGGCCACTTCCACAACGACAACGCCGTCGCCGCCCTGCGCGACATCCCGGGCCTCGTCATCGCGTCACCGGCCCGGCCCGACGACGCCGCGGGGATGCTGCGCGCATGCGCGGACGCCGCCGAGCGCGACGGGCGCGTGTGCGTGATGCTGGAGCCGATCGCGCTCTACCACGTCCGCGACCTGCACGAGGACGGCGACGGCGGGTGGCTGGCCCCGGCCGGCGGGACGGTCCCGATCGGCCGCGCCCGCACCTACGGGGACGGCGGCGACCTCACCGTCGTCACCTTCGCCAACGGCCTGCGGATGAGCCTGCGGGCGGCCCGCCGCCTGGAGGCAGGGGGCGTCCGGTGCCGGGTGCTCGACCTGCGCTGGCTGGCCCCGCTCCCGGTCGAGGACCTGCTGCGCGAGGCCCGCGCCACCGGGGCCGTCCTGGTCGCGGACGAGACGCGCCGAACCGGGGGCGTCTCGGAGGGCGTCCTGACCGCGCTCGCCGACGCCGGCTTCGAAGGGCGCGCGGCCAGGGTCACGAGCGAGGACAGCTTCATCCCCCTGGGAGACGCCGCCTACCACGTCCTGCTGTCGGAGGCCGCGATCGAGGACGCGGCGCGCGCGCTGCTCACGTCCCGTCGATGATCGGGTCGCCGCCCAGGTAGGCGGCCTTCACCCGGTCGTCCCCGGCGAGCGCGGACGCCGGGCCGTCCAGCACGATCCGGCCGGTCTCCAGGACGTAGGCGCGGTCGGCGAGGCGGAGCGTCTGGTGGGCGTTCTGCTCGACGATCAGGATCGCGGCGCCCTGGTCGCGGATCTCCCGGACGACCCGCAGCACCTGCTGCGCCGTCCGCGGCGCCAGCCCCATCGTCGGCTCGTCCAGGGCGAGCAGGCGCGGCCGCAGCATCAGCGCCCGCCCGATCGCGAGCATCTGCTGCTCGCCGCCCGACAGCAGCCCGGCCGGCTGCCCGCGCCGCTCGCCGAGGCGCGGGAACATGGCGTAGACCTCGTCCCGGCGGGCCGCGACGAGCGCCCGGTCGCGGCGCCGCAGGTACCCGCCGAGCAGCAGGTTCTCGGCGACGGTCAGCGCGGGGAACACGCGCCGCCCCTCCGGGACGTGCCCGAGCCCGGCCGCGACGACCCGGTGCGCGGCGAGCCGGGTGATGTCGCGGCCGGCGAACTCGACCCGCCCGGACCGGGCCCGGTGCAGGCCCGTGACGGTCCGCAGCGCGGTGGTCTTGCCCGCGCCGTTGCTGCCGAGCAGCGCGACGATCTCGCCCTCGCCGACCTCGAAGGAGATCCCGGACAGCGCCTCGACCTGGCCGTACCGGCTGCGCAGGTCGCTCACCCGCAGAAGCGTCACCCCAGCACCTCCGCGGCCAGGTCGGTCTCCGGGTCGTCCGGCACGCCGAGGTAGGCGGCGATGACCCGCTGGTCCTCCTGGATCTCCGCCGGCGGCCCCGCCGCGATCGTCCGCCCGTGCTCCAGCACCGTCACCCGGTCGGAGATCGACATGACCAGCGCGACGTCGTGCTCGATCAGGACCACGGCGGCGCCGAGCGCGCCGATGCGGGAGATCAGCCCCATCAGCGCCCGCTTCTCGGTGGGGTTCGCGCCCGCGGCGGGCTCGTCCAGCAGCAGGACGCGGGGGTCGCCCGCGAGCGCCCGGGCGATCTCCAGCCGGCGCCGGTCGCCGTAGGCGAGCCCGCCCGCCGGGCGGTCGGCGGCCTCCAGCAGCCCCACGAAGTCCAGGCAGCGGCGGACCGCGTCGAGGTCGGCGCGCGACAGCGGCCGCAGCAGGGCCCGGTCGCGGGCGAACCGGCCGATCAGCACGTTCTCGGCGACGGTCATCTCCTCGAACAGCCGGATGCTCTGGAAGGTGCGCGCGAGGCCGGCGGCGGCGACCCGGTGCGGGGCGAGGCCGCGCACGTCCCGCCCGGCGAGCACGACCGTCCCGGCCGACGGCGCGATCATGCCGGTGACGCAGTTGAACCGACGTCATCACGCTGGTCGGAAACGGTCCGCCGCCCTTCGCCTGAGCGGACCGTTCCGTAGGCCACCCGCTGACCAGGGACGCGGCGGCGGAG
>NZ_JBFARL010000203.1:0-13520 GCF_040674655.1 Actinomadura sp. NPDC049753
CCGCAGCGCCTCCTCGGTGACGGCCTCGGCCGACGCGGTCGCGATGGTCTCGCCCTCCGCGTCGAGCCCGGCGGCGGGCCGGGGCGGTGGCGGCGGGCGGCAGGCCGACCAGGACGGCCGAACCGCAGTCGGCGCAGGCCCGCTCGGGGCACTCCTCGCCGTGCCCGTCCTCGCACGGCGGCTGCTCGAACACCCGTTCATCACCGCAGGTGAAGCAGTACAAGGGGGAACCTCCCTCGGCTATGACACGCATCACGTTCGCACGCGCCGGTGACAGAATGCGGGACTTCGCTCGGCGTGTCCGGAAGTTCGTTGCGCCTCACAGGTCACTCCGGTGCTCCTCCATCGGCATTTCGTGGGACCATCGCAACGTGACCGCTGACGCAGCCCGTTCGAACGACCACCCTGCGCGCACGCCCGACGACGGCGGCCTCGCCGAGAGCCCCTTCCTGCTGGCCTGCCGGCGCCGGCCCGTGCCGCACACGCCGGTGTGGTTCATGCGCCAGGCGGGGCGCTCCCTGCCGGAGTACCTGCGGGTCCGCGAGGGCGTCCCGATGCTGGAGTCGTGCACCCGCCCGGACATGATCGTGGAGATCACGATGCAGCCGGTGCGGCGGTACGCGGTCGACGCGGCGATCTTCTACAGCGACATCATGGTGCCGCTCCGGGCGGTCGGCGTCGACCTCGACATCAAGCCCGGCGTCGGCCCGGTCATCGCCGACCCCATCCGCGACGCCGCGGGCCTGGACGTCCTGCGCCCCCTCTCGCCCGACGACGTCCCGTACGTGACCGAGGGCGTGCGGGGCCTGGTCGGCGAGCTCGGCGCGACGCCGCTCATCGGGTTCGCGGGGGGCCCGTTCACGCTCGCGTCGTACCTGATCGAGGGCGGCCCGTCCAAGAACCAAGAGCGCACCAAGGCCATGATGTACGGCGAGCCGCGGCTGTGGAACCGGCTGATGGAGCGGCTGGCCGACCTCACGATCGCGTTCCTGAAGGTGCAGATCGCGGCCGGTGCGAGCGCCGTGCAGGTCTTCGACTCGTGGGTGGGCGCGGTCGCCGCGCAGGACTACCGCGAGTCCGTCCTGCCGCACGCCCGCCGCATCTTCGCCGAGATCGAGCCGCTCGGCGTCCCGCGCATCCACTTCGGCGTCGGGACGGGCGAGCTGCTCGGCCTGATGGGCGAGGCCGGGGCCGACGTCGTCGGCGTCGACTGGCGGGTGCCGCTGGACGAGGCCGTCAGCCGCGTCGAGCCGGGCAAGGCCCTGCAGGGCAACCTCGACCCGGCGGTCCTCTTCGCCCCGTGGGAGGTCGTGGAGCGCCGCGCCCGCGACGTGCTGGCCCGCGGCCGCACCGCCGAGGGGCACATCTTCAACCTCGGCCACGGCGTCCTGCCGTCCATGGACCCGGACGTGCTGGCCCGCCTCGCCGACCTCGTCCACGAGGCGAGCGCCGAGGACTCGCACTAGGCGGGCGGCGGCGGCCCCTGCGGGGGCTCGTCGCCCACCCCGACGGCGGCCTTCGCGTGCTCCGGCTCCGGCGCCTCCTCCGGGGCCGGTGCGGAGCCGGCGCCGCGGGCCGCGGACCGGGCGCGCCTGCGGCGGCGCAGGGCCACCGCCGGCAGCCCGACCACGGCGGCCGCGACGAGGAACGGCAGCAGCCAGCCCAGCACGGCGGCGACGCCGCCGACGAACGCGGTGAACGCGTGCCAGCCGTTCTCCAGCCCGCCGACGAAGCCGCCGCGGGGCTCGTCCTTCTCGGGCGGCGCCGCCCTGCTCACCAGGATCACGGTCACGGTCGCGAACTGCGTGCGGTGGGCGAGCGACTTCTGGCGCGCCTGGAGCGCCTCCAGGTCGGCCTCCCGCTCGGAGATCTCCTGCTCGATGCTCATGATCTCGCCGACGGAGTTCGCCCGGCCGAGCAGCTTGCGGAACGACTCCAGCGTGGCCTTCGCGGACCGCACCCGCGCGTCGACGTCGGCCACCTCGGCGGTGACGTCCTCGGCCTGCTGGCTGAGCGACAGCTTGGTGCCGAGCTCGGCGCCGAGCCGGCCCAGCACCTCGGCGTACCGGTCACCGGGGATCTTGAGCGCGATCTCCGAGCGGGCCGGGTCGCTCGACGTCGACTCCCGCTCGACGTAGCCGCCCGCCGCGGCGACCAGCTGCTTGGCCTTGGCGGCGGCGGCCTCCACGTCCTTCGCCCGCACCCGCAGGTCGGCGGTGTGGACGACCTCGCGCCCGGTGGGCAGGGGCGTCTCCGGCCGTTTCGCGCTCCCGCTCTGCGGGACGCCCTCGGCGCGCCGGGCGCCGCTCGGGAGGGCCGGCGCCGTGGCCACGCCCCGGGGGGCGGTGTCCGACGCTCCGGAGGACTGGTCGCCGCCGCCTCCGCACGCGGCCATGCCCGCCGCCAGCGGCAGGACGACCAGTGCGCAGGTGATGCTCCTGACGATCCGCATGGGGCTTGGACGGGGTGCGCCGGATCACCGTTCCCCCGGACCGGTCGCGATCCGGGCACGAAGCGGGCACGCGGCGATCACGGGCCGCCGAGTGATCACAGGCCGCGAGTGATCATGGGCCGCCGTTGATCATGGGCCGTCGGTGAGGACGACCGGCCCGCCGATGTTCACGGACCCGAGCGTCCACAGGGCGCCGGTGCCGGGGACGACGGCGAGCGCGGTCGCGTAGACGTTGCTCCTGTTCGGCACGGCGGTGGTCGGGACGCGCTCCCAGGCCCCGCCGCCGTAGCGGAGCAGGCCGGGCTTGGCGGGCTCGTCGAGCGAGTGCCCGACCGCCCACAGCGTTCCGTCCCCGCCCTGGACGATCCGGGTGAGCGCGTTGAGGCCGGGCGGCGGGTTGACGCCCGTCCAGGCCGTGCCGTCCCAGTGCATCAGGACGGGTGAGGCCGGGGAGGTGCGGTAGCTGATGCCGGTGGCCCAGGCGTCGGTGGGGGAGAGGGCGACCATGTCGGTGAAGCCCGTCCCGGGGACGGGCTCGTGCACCGGGACGCTCTGCCAGGAGTGCCCGTCCCAGTGGTGTGCGGCGAGCGTCTGGTCGGTGCGGGAGACGGTGCCGAGGAACCAGATGTCGTCGTCCGCCCGGATGTAGGACGTGTACTGCTGCATGTCCGGGATCGCGGTGACGTGCGTCCAGGTGTCGCCCGTCCGGCGGTAGACGGCGCCGGCGGTGGCGACCCACACGCCGCCGGCCCTCGCCTGGAGGTTCGCGCCGCCGGCGCCGGGCGGCAGCGCCACCTGCTCGAACCGCGAGCCGGTGAAGCGCGCCACGTACGGCTCCGGCGCCGCGCCGCCGGAGCCGTACTTCGGACCGGTGATCCACACGTCCTCGGGACCGGCCGCGTCGACGTCGGTGATGGTGCCGCGGCTGGACAGGTTCTGAAGGTCGTACTCGACCCAGCGGGCGTCCTTCCAGCGCCGGACGACGGGGTTTCCCGGAATGCTCTGCCCGGTCCCCGGGATCGGGCCGGGGATCACGAGTTCGCCCTGGTTCCCGGCGATCCAGACGCTGTCGGCCGAGGCGGCGTCGACGTCGTAGAGGCTGTTGTTCGGCCAGAAGAACGGCAGCGGGACCGGCGCGAACTCGCCGCGGGCCGCGCCCGACGCGGGGGACGCGAGCCCGCCGGTCGCGAGCGCCGCCGCCGTGAGGGCCGCCGAGAGGAGGGCGGAGGTCGTCCGAGGCATCATGCCCGCCAGTATTCACTGGCGTGGTTTCGAGATCTTGTCATCTCCGTGACAAGAATCCCGCGCCGGGGCGCGGCGCCGGGCCCGCCCCGGTGCGCGATCCGGCGAGGCGTCTGGGAGGCTGGAGGCATGACCACGTCCCATGCCGTTGTCGTCGGGGGCGGCATCGCGGGCCTCGCCGCCGCGCGCATGCTCGTCCGGGAGGGCGTCCGCGTGACGGTCCTGGAGGGCTCCTCCCGGATCGGCGGGAAGCTGCGGGTCAGCGAGATCGCCGGGATCCCGGTGGACGAGGGCGCCGAGTCGATGCTCGCCCGCCGCCCCGAGGGCCTGGACCTGGTGCGCGACCTCGGCCGCTCCGGCGACCTGGTGAACCCCGGCACCACGTCCTCGGCGATCCTCAGCCGCGGCGCGCTGCGGCCCATCCCGTCCGGCCAGGTCATGGGCGTCCCGTCCGACCTGAAGGCGCTGGCCGCCGCGCACGTGCTGTCGCCGGCCGGGCTCGCCCGCGCCCCGCTCGACCTCGTGCTGCCGGAGACGCCGCGCGGCGGGGACGTGTCCGTCGCCGACTACATCGGCGCCCGCCTCGGCGGCGAGGTCGTCGACCGGCTCGTGGAGCCGCTGCTCGGCGGCGTGTACGCGGGACGGGCCGAACTGCTGTCCTTCGAGTCCACGCTGCCTTCCGTCGCCGCCGCCGCGCGGTCCCACCGGTCGCTGATCCAGGCCGTCCAGGGCATCCGGGCCGCCGCGCCGAAGGATCCGGGCCCTGTGTTCGCCACGCTGCCGGACGGTCTCGGCACGCTCCCGCACCTGGTCGCCGCCGACATCGCCGAGGCGGGCGGGACGGTCAGGACCGGCGCCACGGTCCGCGAGCTGCGCCGCCGCGAGGACGGCTGGCGCCTCACCGTCGGCTCGGCCCGCGACCCCGAGCACCTCGACGCCGACGCCGTGGTGGTCGCGGTCCCGGCGGCCCCGGCGTCCCGCCTGCTGGAGCCGGACGTTCCCGCCGCCGCGCGGGAGCTGGGCGGCATCGAGTACGCCAGTATGGCGATCATCACGCTCGCCTACCGGGCCACCGCGTTCCCGCGGCTCCCGGAGGGCAGCGGCTACCTCGTCCCGAACGTGGAGAGCGACACGGCCCGCGGCGGCCGGGGGGTCAAGGCCGTCACGTTCAGCTCGCTGAAGTGGCCGCACCTGCGCGACCGCGACCCGGGCGTCGTCGCGGTGCGCTGCTCCATCGGCCGGTACGGCGAGGAGCATCTGCTCCAGCGGGCCGACGAGGAGCTCGTCGCGACCGCCATGGCCGAGCTCGCCGCGACGTGCGGCGTCACCGAGCTGCCGGCCGAGAGCCGGGTGACCCGGTGGGGCGGCGGCCTCCCGCAGTACAACGTGGGCCACGCCGACCGCGTGGCCAAGGTCCGGGCCGCGGTCGCCGGAGCGCCGGGGCTGGCCGTCGCGGGCGCCGCCTACGACGGCCTCGGCATCCCCGCGTGCATCGCCTCCGCGCGCGCGGCGGCGCTCCGCGTCCTGGACCATTTGCGCAGTCGAGAAGGAGTTGGACCATGACGGAGCAGCAGGGCAAGCCGAAGGCGCGCGAACTCAACAACGTGATCCGCTACACAATGTGGTCGGTGTTCCGGGTCGCGAACCCGGGAACCGTGGGCGAGCAGGAGGCGGCGGAGGTGCAGGACCTCCTCGACCAGGCCGCCCAGAAGGACGTCACCACGCGCGGCGCCTACGACGTCGCGGGCCTGCGGGCGGACGCCGACTACATGTTCTGGTGGCACGCGCCCACGTCCGACGACCTGCAGGAGGTCTACACGCGGTTCCGGCGGACGGCGCTGGGCCGTGCGAGCGAGCCGGTGTGGTCGCAGATGGCGCTGCACCGCCCGGCGGAGTTCAACAAGAGCCACATCCCCGCGTTCCTCGCCGACGAGGAGCCGCGCGCCTACGTGTGCGTGTACCCGTTCGTCCGCTCCTACGAGTGGTACCTGCTGCCGGACGAGGAACGCCGTGCGATGCTCTCCGAGCACGGCATGATGGCGCGCGACTACCCCGACGTCCGGGCCAACACGGTGTCGGCGTTCGCGCTCGGCGACTACGAGTGGATGCTGGCGTTCGAGGCGGACGAGCTGCACCGCATCGTCGACCTGATGCGGCACCTGCGGGGGGCGAAGGCGCGCCTGCACACCCGCGAGGAGGTGCCCTTCTACACAGGTCGCCGCAAGGCGGTCGCCGAACTGGTCGCCGGCCTGGCCTAGCCCGAACCGTTCCGGCCGCCCGTCAGGTGGCGGGCGGCCATCGGAGAACCTGACGAGCTGCCGGTTCACCGGCTGACCCGTCGAAAACTCCCTGCTCGCCCGTAATCTGACCGGGTTCGGCGTCCCTCCGCGAGGATCCCCGCCGCTCCTATTCCGGATCGCGCGTGGGCCGGGGGCGGCCGGCAGTAAAGTGCCGTCCGTGACCAAGTCTCCCGCCCGGCACGCCCGCGGACGGCACGCCCGGCCGCCGTCCGATTTCTCGGCCCGCCTGCACCGCATGCTCGCGTCCCTCCGGGACTCCCGGAGGCGCCGGCTGGGCGTCGCGGGGGCGGTGACCGCGACGGCCGCGGTGCTCGCGGCCGTCGCCGTCCTGGCGCTGCCCGGCGGCTCGGGCCCCGCGCCCCGCGCCGCCGTCGCCGCCCGCACGGCCACCGTCCCGTCCCCGAACGAGCGCGTCGGGGCCGCCGGCGACCCCGACGAGATCACCGACGCGGTGCCGTACTTCGAGACGAAGGACCCCGGCGGGAAGGTCGTCAAGCACGTCACCGACGTTCGCCGCAGCGGCAGCTTCGTGCGCGTCTACACCGACCTCGGCGAGGCCGACGAGAACTCCGAGCCGGCCATCGACCTGTGCAAGTGGACGACCCAGTTCCTCAGGGACGGCGGCGACGACGAGCCCCGCGTCTTCGTCCACGGCAAGAGCGACGACAACGGCAGCGTCGTCCTGGCCAACAAGCAGAGCGACAAGGACGACTGCGAGGTCCCCGAGACCCCCTAGTAGTTGCCCGATCCTCCGGAGTTCGAGTCGTAGTAGTAGCCCGAGTACTGCGTGTCGGACAGGAGGCTCCGGTCGGTGTTGCGGTTGACCCCGTTCAGAGCCCAGGCGTAGGGCAGGTCGAGCGGCTTGGGGTTGTCCATCTCCATGACCTGGCGGAGCTTGGCGTCCTCGACCGCGGGCGCTGGAACCACTCCGACTGCATCGCGTCGAAGATGGGCGAGCGCTCGGGCAGCCGCGGCGGGGCCTTCGGCTCCGGCTGTGCGGCCGCCGCGGCCCGCACGGCCGGCTGGGGAACGGGTGGCGGCTCGGGCACCGGCGCCTCCGGCACGTGGGGAGCGGACATGGCCGGGACGTCCTCGGCGTAGGGGGAGGGCGCCTGGCCGGGGTTCGGGCCGACCTGCTCCAGCGGCCCGGTCTCCCACGGGATGTGCCGTCCGCCGCCGGACTCGGGCACCAGCGGCTGCGCCTCCGGGACGACCGACTGCGGGCCCGTCCGCCCGCCCGGCGGGTAGGCGCCGTTGGCGGGGGCGTCCTCCACCTCCTGCGAGCGCTCGCTGCGCGGCTGGAAGAGCCCGTTCGAGGAGCCTCCGTCGGAGGGGCGGCCCTGCAGGTGCGTGCCCGGCTCCCGGACCGGCAGCTCCCCCGGCCTGCGCGGCTGGCGCTCGCCGGTCCCGTAGGGGTCGCCCGCGGGGGTGCGCCGGTCCCGCGAGGGGCGCCGCTCGGCGGGCGGGACCGCGGGATGCGCGCCGGTGCCGTAGGGGTCGTGCGCGCCCGGGGCCGGGATCGGACCGGTCTCGGTGATGCCCGGCTGCGGGCCGGTGGCGCCGCGGACGGGCCGCAGCGGTCCGGTGCCGCCGACCATGGGGTGCGCGCCCGTGCCGCCCGTCATGGGCTGCGGTCCGGTGCCGCCGCCCATGGTGCCGCCGCCCATGGCGGCGGGGCCGTAGTCGTCCTGCCGGTACCCGCCCGCGGGCGGCTCGGCGGCGGTGGTGGTGAGCGCGGCGAGCTGGCCGTGGGATCCGGCCTCGCGGGGGGCGAGGCCGGGACGGCTGCCGATGCCGCCGGACTCGCCCGGCGTGACGACCGCGTCCGGCAGCACCACGAACGCGGTGAGGCCGCCGCCCTGGGCGGCCCGCAGCTCGACGCGGATCCCGTGCCGGACGGCCAGGCGGCCGACCACGAACAGGCCCATGCGGCGCGCCGCGGAGAAGTCGATGACGGGCGGGTTCGCCAGCCGCCAGTTGGCCTGCTCCAGCTCCTCGGGCGACATGCCGACGCCGTTGTCGGTGATCTGCAGCATGCAGCCGCCGCCGCTCAGCATCTGCCCCGAGACCGTCACCTTGGTGTTCTCGGAGGAGAACACGGTGGCGTTCTCCACCAGCTCGGCCAGCAGGTGGACGAGGTCGTTGACGACCGGGCCGGCGACCGTCATGTCGCCCTGAACCCGCAGCGCCACGCGCTCGTACTGCTCGACCTCGGACAGCGACGCGCGGACGACGTCGATCAGCGGGACGGGCTGGTTCCACCGGCGCACCTGCTCCTGTCCGCCGAGGACGAGGAGGTTCTCGCAGTTGCGACGCATGCGGGTGGCCAGGTGGTCGAGCCGGAACAGGTTGCCGAGCTGCTCCTCGTCGCGCTCGCTCTGCTCCAGCTCCTCGATCAGCCGCAGCTGCCGCTCGATGAGGGACTGGCTGCGGCGGGAGAGGTTGACGAACATCGCGTTGATGTTGCCGCGCAGCACGGCCTCGTCGGCGGCCAGCCGGACCGCCTCGCGGTGGACCTCGTCGAACGCCCGCGCGACCTGGCCGATCTCGTCGGTGGAGTCGATCTCGATCGGCTTGACCTCGATGCCGCCCGCGGCGGCCTCGGGGTCGCGCAGCCGGTCGACCAGGCCGGGCAGCCGCGTGTTGGCCACGTCCAGCGCGCCGGACTGCAGCCGGCGCAGCGGCCGCACCAGCGAGCGGGCCATCACGATCAGGGTCGCCAGGACGACCGCGAGGACGAGGAACAGCAGCACGCCGTCCCGGATCGCCGCCGTCTGCGCGCCGGACCGGGCGTCGTCCGCCTTGGCGGCGAGGTCGGCGGCGATGCTCTTCTCGACCGTCCGCAGCTTGTCGACCCGCGCGGTCGAGTCGGACGTCCAGGACCGGGCGGTGCGGACGCCGAGCCTGACCCGCAGCTGCCGGGAGGAGTCGGCGACGGCCAGCGTCTGCAGCCGGGTGACCTCCGCGCGGTCCAGCTCGGGACCGGTGACGGTGTCCTCGAACAGCCTCAGCTGGGCCGGCGTTGCCGAGCTCCGGAAGGCGTTGATGCTGGTGTCCATGTCCGCACGGGCGTCGTCGACCGCGGCGCGGTCGAGCGGCTCGAAGCGCCCCTCCCAGAGCGCGGAGGAGAGCAGGGCCCGTTCGCGGGACGCGGCGTCCTTGGCGTTCGCCAGGTCGGCCAGCGCCAGCGCGCTCTGCGCGAGCTCGGCCGTGGGGGCGTCCTGGGAGACCAGGACATGGAAGGAGGTGAAGTCGTCGACGAACTCGGTGTACTTGTCGATGATCACCCCGGGCGCGAGGCGCGCGGCCGCCGTGCGCAGCGCGGGCAGGTCGTCCACCCGGTTGAGGACGTTTCCGACCGCCAGCCGCAGGCCGGAGGAGTACGTCTCGACGTCCGCCGCGGCGGCGCGCACCTTGCGGGCGTCGGCGTCCACCGCCTCCTGCCGCGCGGCGAGGGTGTCGGCGCCGCCGGCGCGCCCGCCTCCCGCCGCCCGTTCCGCCATCGCGTCGCGTTCGGCTTCCACGTCGTGCGCGAGCGCGGTCAGCTGGTTACCGAGCGTAGCCAGCTGGCCGGTCCGGCTGTAGGCTTCGGCGTTGTCCAACGACACCGAGACCCGGTAACCCGCGAAGAACCCGGCCACGATGGTGGGCACCGCGATGAGGGCGAACAGACGCGTGCGCACTCGCCAGTTGCGCAGCTTGTAACGCCCGCCCTGGGAACCTTGCTTCGGGGCGTCGCCCCTGGCAGACGGGCCTGGCTGGGGGGATTGCGGGGCCATCTCGGCCCCTTCTGCTTTCCGCACTGCCCTCCGCTACCTCTCAATGGGGTCGATCGCTCGCGGCGTACAGTGGCCTGAACGGGATTCGGGTCGCATCGCTCACCCACGCCACTGCGGGCGAGCGCGAGATATTGCAACACAGAGCCACCATCATGGCCAACCCGAATGATCACACAAGTCTGGACTTGTGATGCAGAAGATGCCCATGTCACAGACTGTTATCCCATGTTCACGTAATTGCACATAATCCTCTCATCTCACCCAAGCCACACCCACAGTGCGCTACGCTCCCGCCTCGTTTGAAAGATCAGGTTCAACGTGCTTCCCCCCGCAAAATGGAGCCTTGCCATGCCTGCTTCCCACCGCCGTACAGCCGTCACCGGCGCGCTAGCGATCGCTCTGGCACTCTCCGCCGCGGCCTGCGGCTCCTCGGAGAAGAAGTCGGCCAACGGTCTGGAGAAGTCCGAGATCACCCTCGGCAACATGACCGTCGCCGACACCGCGCCCGTCCAGCTCGCCATCTCCAAGGGACTGTTCAAGGCCGAGGGCCTGACTGTCAAGACCCAGGTCATCCCGGGTGGCGCCGCGGGCATCCCGCTCCTGAAGAGCGGCCGGCTGGACTTCAGCATCAGCAACTACGTCTCGTTGCTCACCGCCGGGGCCAAGGACCCGGGCTTCAAGCCCAAGATCGTCGTCGAGGGCATGCAGAGCGCCCCGAAGACGCACACGCTGATGGTGCGCAAGGACTCCCCGTACCACACGATCAAGGACCTGGCCGGCAAGAAGATCGCCGTCAACACCAAGCGCAACGTGGCCACGCTGCTGGTGCGCGCCGCCGGCAAGCCCCAGAGCATCGAGTTCGACGAGGACAAGAACTTCGTCGAGGTCCCCCCGCCCGCCATGGAGCAGGCCCTGAAGTCCAAGAGCGTCGAGGCCGTCCAGGCGATCGAGCCGTTCGGCACCCAGATGCAGCAGTCCATGGGCGCCCGCATGGTCGCCGACCTGTCCAGCGGCCCGACCGCGGACTTCCCGGTCGCGGGCTTCGCCACCACCGAGAAGTTCGCCAAGGAGAACCCCAAGACGGTCGCCGCCTTCCAGCGCGCGCTGCTGAAGGCGCAGGGCATGGCCGCCGACCGCAAGCTGGTCCAGGACGTCCTGCCGACCTACGCCAAGGGGATCGACGCCAAGGTCGCCTCCACCATGAGCTTCGGCACGTGGCCGACCACGCTGAACGCCACCCGCCTCCAGCGCGTGGCCGACCTGATGCAGCAGTTCGGCTACCTGGACAAGCCCCTCGACGTCAAGTCGTTCATGGTGACGTCCTCTTAATGAAGCACCGCCGTATCCTTCTCGGCGCCGCCGGGGTCGCCGGGCTGGTCGCCGTCGTCGAGGTCGTGAGCCGTGCCGGCCTCGTCGACGAGACCGCCCTGCCCCCGGCGTCGACCGTCCTGCGGGAGGCCGGGAAACTGGCCGTCGACGGGGAGTTCCTCACCGACGTCGGAGCCACGCTCACGGCATGGTTCGGCGGGCTCGCGCTGGCGGTGCTCGTCGCGGTGCCGCTGGGCGTGCTGCTCGGTTCGGTTCCGGTGCTCGGCACCGCCTCCCGCGCGCTGGTCGAACTGCTGCGCCCCATTCCCTCGGTCGCGCTGATACCGCTCGCCATCATCCTGTTCGCCGACCCCACGCAGATGAAGATGTCCTTGATCTTCTACGCCTGCCTGTGGCCGATCCTCATCAACACCCTGTACGCGCTCCGCGACGTCGACCCGGTCGCCAAGGAGAGCCTGCGCAGCTTCGGCTTCGGGACGCTGGCGGTGCTGTGGCGCGTCTCCCTGCCGAGCGCTTCGCCGTTCATCGCCACCGGCATCCGGATCGCCGCCTCCGTCGCCCTCGTCGTGGTGATCAGCACCGAGCTCCTGGCGGGCGGGATCGACGGGGTGGGGATCTACCTCTCCGACACCCAGTCCGGAGGCGGCCGGACCGACCTGCTGCTGGCCGGCGCCTGCTGGGCCGGAGTGCTGGGTCTGCTGGCCAACACAGCCCTCTTCGGGCTGGAACGGATCGCGTTCCGCTGGCACACCGCCCGCGTGGAGGGGATCGCATGAGGGCGCTGCGAGCGCTGCGCGGGCTGGCCGGGCGGGTCTGGCTCGTCGCCGCCGCCGCCGTGCTGTGGGAACTGGTCACGCGCGCGGTGGACGAGACCTACTTCCCCCCGCCCACGACGATCTTCGACGCGCTGCACGAGCTGTGGTTCTCCGGACCCGCCTCCCACGCGTTCCTCACGGACAAGGCGGTGGACGACTTCTCCACCAGCCTCACCCACCTGTTCGCCGGATGGGCGGTCGCGGGCGCGGCCGGCGTCCTGGCGGGTGCGGCGATCGGCCGGTCGCGGGTCCTGTACGACCTGCTGAACCCGGTGCTGGAGTTCCTACGCGCGATACCTCCGCCCACCCTGGTGCCGTTCTTCATCATCGTGTTCCAGCTCGGCGCGACCATGCAGGTCGTCACGATCGCGTTCGGCGTGGTGTGGCCGGTGCTGCTCAACACCTGCGACGGGGTCCGCACCGTGGATCCCCTGCACCTGGAGACGGCCCGGGTGTTCGGCGTCGGCCGGCTCCGCAGGCTGCTGACCGTCACGCTCCCGGCGGCCTCCCCCAAGATCTTCGCGGGGCTGCGGGTCGCGCTGTCGTTCGCGCTGATCCTGATGGTCATCTCCGAACTGTTCGGCAGCACCTCGGGAATCGGCTCCGAGCTCATCGGCGCCCAGCGCTCGTTCGAACTGCCCCGGATGTGGGCCGGGATCGTCATGCTGGGCCTGCTCGGCCTCCTGTTCAACGCGGTGTTCATGCTCCTGGAGCGGCGCCTGCTGTCCTGGCACACTGGCGCGAAAAGGCTCGCGAGCTGACGATGACCCCTATGCCGACCCTGACGACATACACACAGCAAAGGGGGCCGCGGTGCTCCAGATAACCGGCCTCAGCCATTCCTACGGCGACGGTCACCGGGCCATCGACGGGCTCGACCTCACCGTCCCGGACGGCCAGCTGCTCAGCATCGTCGGCCCGTCCGGCTGCGGCAAGTCCACCTTGCTGCGCTGCATCGGCGGGCTGATCCGCCCGACCGCCGGGACCCTCACCCTGAACGGCGAGCCGATCGACGGCGTGCCCGACGACCTCGCCGTGGTGTTCCAGGACTACAGCCGGTCGCTGTTCCCCTGGCTGACCGTCCGCGACAACGTGGCGCTGCCGCTGCGGCGGCGCGGCAAGGGCCGCTCGGAGCGGCGCGCCGCGGCGCAGGAGGCCCTGGAGTCCGTGGGTCTCACGGACGCCGGACGCAAGTACCCGTGGCAGCTGTCGGGGGGCATGCAGCAGCGCGTGTCGATCGCGCGGGCTCTGGCCTACCGCCCGTCGCTGCTGCTCATGGACGAGCCGTTCGGGTCGGTGGACGCGCAGACCCGGGAGGACCTGGAGGACCTCGTCCTGCAGATGCACCGGACCCGGAAGATGACGATCCTCCTGGTCACGCACGACATCGACGAGAGCGTCTACGTCGGTGACCGAGTGGTCGTGCTGAACCGCTCGCCCGCCCGCGTCCACGCCGACCTGCCGGTCGAGCTGCCCTCGGCCCGCGACCAGATCGAGACCCGGGGGACCCCCGAGTTCGTCCGGCTCCGGGCCGAGGTCGGACGGCTGGTCCGCGGCGGCGCGAAGGTGCCGGGCGCGGCGCCCGCGGGCACCGCGCCCGGCA
>NZ_JBFARL010000204.1:0-13467 GCF_040674655.1 Actinomadura sp. NPDC049753
GGGTGCGCGGCACGGCCCCCGATCCCGAACGCGACCCGGCGGCGGGCGCGGCTGGCCAGCTGGCGGGCGGCGGCGGGGGACCGTCCCACGATGGGCGCGATGTCCTCGAACGGCACTGCGAACGTGTCGTGCAGGACGAACGCCAGCCGCTCGGCAGGGGTGAGGGACTGCAGGACCACCAGGAGCGCGAGACCGACCGAGTCGGCCACCAGCGCCTCGTACTCGGGGTCGGGGGCGCTGGCGGCGCTGACGACCGGGTCGGGCAGGCGTTCCTCCAGCGGGTCCTCGCGGCGGGACGTGCGTGAGCGGAGCATGTCCAGGCACACCCGTCCCACGACGGTCGTCAGCCAGCCGCCCAGGTTCTCGATGGCGTCCGAGTCGGACCGGCTGAGCTTCAGCCAGGCCTCCTGGACGGCGTCGTCGGCTTCCGCGAGCGAGCCCAGCATCCGGTAGGCGACCGCCTTCAGATGCGTGCGGTGGCCCTCGAACCGTTCGGCCAGGAACTCGCGCTCGTCCATCACGTCCCCCCTCTGTTCCACTAGGTCATCACACTGACGGACGCCGCGGCCCGGATGTGACCGGGCTTGTGCGGAGACCGGAGCGCGCCTAGCGTTCGCCAGGTGGATGCGACTTTCGCGCGGGACATGTGGAAGGCCATAGAGCCGCTGCACGCGGTGACGTACTTCGCCGAGGAATGCCGGACGGCCAACAAGGACGTCGGCCTCAAGGGCTTCTGGATGGGCTACTTCGGGAGCCGGGGAGCACCGCTCGGCCGGGTCTCCGCGGGGACGATCGAGGCGACCTTCTTCGGCTTCCACCCGGCCCGCGTACGGCGGGCCGTCCCCGACGCGTGGGATTTCGCGTCCCCCGAGAGCATCCTCCGCGCCCGGAGCGACGCCGCGGCGCGTGCCCTTCGCAGGGTCTTCCCCGGCATCGAGGACGTGGCGGTGAAGGCTGCGCCGCTCCTGCGAGAAGTCGTGATGGCGGCGGACGGCTCCGGCCGTCCCTTGTTCGCCGCCAACCGTGACCTGCCCGTCCCAGAGGACCCGGTGGAGGCGCTCTGGCAGGCGACCACGTCCTTGCGCGAGCACCGCGGGGACGGTCACGTCGCCCTGCTCACCGCCGAGGGCCTGAGCGGCCTGGAAGCGAACGTCCTGGTCTCCGCCATCGGTGTGGTGCCTCCGGAGCGTTTCCACGAAAGCCGCGGCTGGTCGCCTGAGGAGTGGGCGGAGGCAGCCGAAGTACTCGCCCAACGCGGCCTCGTGGCCGAGACAGAGGCGACAGAAGCCGGACGCGCCCTGAAGGCACGAATAGAGCAGCGCACCGACGAACTGGCAGCAGCCCCCTACACCGTCGTAAGCGATCCCAGCACCCTGTACGAGTGGCTCCTGCCAGCCTCCAAGGCCCTGGCGAACGAAATGCCGTTCCCCAACCCCATCGGCCTCCCTCGACCCGCCTAGGGCCTTCTCAGAGCCAGGACTTCGCTGTGCTCCGACCTCAGCGGTGGGATTTGGTGAGGTCGGCCTCGCGGATGGTGCGGTCTACGCCGGCGGCGGCGTAGGCGGCGGATTCGTCGAGGGTCTCGTTCTCCAGGAGGGCGGCGGCCAGGGAGTCCAGCTTGTCGCGGTGGGTGCGGAGGGTCTCCAGGGCCTCGGCGTAGCACTCGTCGACGATCCGGCGGGCCTCCAGGTCGACGGCGTCCAGGGTTCCCTGGGCGGCGTACTGGCCCATCGGGTCCGACCCGTCCGCGGGGAGGATCGACAGGGGGCCGATCTTCTGGGACATGCCCCAGCGGCCCACCATCCCGCGGGCGATCTTGGTGACCTGCTCCAGGTCGCTCTCCGAGCCGGTGGTGATCACGCCGAAGACCAGCTCCTCGGCGGCCATGCCGCCGAGCGCGCCGATGATGCGGCCGCGCAGGTAGCGCTCGTCGTAGGCGTAGCGGTCGTCGTCGGGCGTGGAGACGGTGACGCCGAGCGCGCGGCCGTGCGGAACGATCGTGATCTTGCGGACGGGGTCGGCGCCCGGCTGCAGCATGCCGAGCAGGCCGTGCCCGGACTCGTGGTAGGACGTGCGGCGGCGCTCCTCGAACGGCATGACCAGGGAGCGCCGGGTGCCGAGCTGCACCTTCTCCAGTGCGCTCTGGAAGTCGTCCATGTCCACGGCGTCCTTCTCGCGCTTGACGGCGAGCAGGGCGGCCTCGTTCACCAGGTTGGCCAGCTCGGCGCCGGTCATCCCGGGGGTCATCCTGGCGATCGAGAGGATGTCGGCGTCGGCGGCGAGCGGGACCTCGCGGGTGTGCACGCCGAGGATCGCGACGCGGCCCTCCAGGTCGGGCGGGGACACCGCGACCTGCCGGTCGAACCGGCCGGGGCGCATCAGGGCCGGGTCCAGGATGTCGGGACGGTTCGTCGCGGCGATCACGACGACGCCCTCGGAACCGGAGAAGCCGTCCATCTCGGTGAGGATCTGGTTGAGGGTCTGCTCGCGCTCGTCGTGGCCGCCCATGCTGGCGCCGCCGCCGCGCGCCCGTCCGATGGTGTCGATCTCGTCGATGAAGATGATCGAGGGGGCGGTCTTGCGGGCCTCGGTGAACAGCTCGCGGACGCGGGCGGCGCCGACGCCGACGACCATCTCGATGAACTCCGACGCGGCCGCGGAGTAGAACGGGACGTCGGCCTCGCCGGCGACGGCGCGGGCGAGCAGGGTCTTGCCGGTGCCGGGCGCGCCGGTCAGCAGCACGCCGCGGGGGACGCGGGCGCCCATCCGGCGGTACTTGCCGGGGTCCTTGAGGAAGTCGACGATCTCGCTGAGCTCCGCCTCGACCTCGTCGATGCCGGCGACGTCGGCGAACGTGGCGCGCTTGGCGTCCGCGGCCACGGGCTTGGGGGAGCGGTTGAAGCCGCCCATGAGGCCGCCCCCGCCGCCGGTCATGCGGCGCTGCAGCCACACCATCACGCCGATCCACAGGCCGACGAACAGCAGGGTCGGCAGCAGCGACAGCAGCAGGTTGGCGAGCAGGCCGCGGTCCTCGTTGACCGGCTTGGCCTCGACCTCGACCCCCTTGGCCACCATCTCCGTGTAGATCTTGTCGTCGGCGAACGCGGGGCGCAGCGTCTGGAACGAGGAGTAGGTCTTCTCCGCGTGCCCCGGGACGGGCCGCTTGCTCTTCAGCTGGCCCTGGATCTGGTAGCCCTTGGTGTAGACGTCCTTCACGTTCCCGGCGGCGACCTGCTGCGTGAACGCCGTGTAGGGGACCGTCACCCGCTCCTTCTGGCCGGTGAGGTGCATGGAGACGTAGCTCAGCCCGAAGACGGCCAGCAGCAGCGCCCAGAAGACCGCGTTGTTGCGGTTCGGCTTCCATCCGCCCCCGCGCAGGCCGCGTGCCCGCCCTTCCCGCCGGTCGGGGACGCCTTCGGCGCGCCAGGGCTGGTCGGGGTCGCTGCGGGGCGGCACCGACTGGCGTCTGCCGGGCTCGGCCGTGCCGGAGCGCTGCGCGCCGGCGTTCGGCGGCGTCCCGTTCGGTCGCGGTGTCCCGTTGGGCTGTGGCGCGGGTCGCTGGTCCGGCACGTGTCGCATCTCCCCGTACAACGCGCCCCGGGGGCCGGGGCGATCAGGTGTTCCCGAGCCCTGGAGGGCTCCGGGGAGGTAAACGGAAGTCGGCTCGCATCCGTTCCCCGCGGGTCACTGCGGAGGGGCCGGTGTGACGAAGCCGTACTTGGTGAACAGCCGCTGCGCGTCGGGGGTGACCAGCCACGCCACGAACGCGTTCGCGGCGTCCTCGTGGCCGCCGTCGCGGACGACCGCGGCGGGGAAGGACGCGGTGACGTTCTGGGCCGCCGGGATGGGCACGCTGCTCGCCGCGATCCCGGCCGAGTTCAGGTCGGTGACGAAGACGACGCCCGCGTCGGCCTCGCCGGCGCGGACCCGGTCCAGGACGGCCCGGGCGCTGATCTCCTCGCTGCTCCACTGGACGGTCACGCCCGCCTTGGCGAGAACCTGCCGGGTGTAGCGGCCGACGGGGACCGTCCCGGCGCCGACGACCACCCGCAGGCCCGGGCGAGCCAGATCTCGCAGGTCTCGGATCCGGTGGGGGTTGCCGGGCCCGACCGCGATCGTGAGCCCGTCGCGGGCGATGACGCGGCGGCGCCCGGCCAGGTACTCGCGGGCCGCGTCCATGCTCGGCCCGTCGGCCGTCACCAGGACGTCGGCGGGCTCGTGCTCGGCGAGGCGGTCGGCGATCTCCGGCGTCCCGCCGAACGCGAACCGCAGCCTGACGTCCGGGTTCTGCTGCTGGTAGGCCGCGCCGACCTCGCCGAGCACCTCCGTCATCGAGTTGGTCGCGAGGACGGTGAGGGTCAGCGGTCCGGAGGGGCCGCCGCAGCCCGCGCCGAGGGCGGGCAGGACGAGCGCCGCGAGCAGCGCGGACGCGCGAAGGCGCCGCCGATGGGGGGAATCGGGCATTTGTCTCATCCTAGGGTCGGGGGGTTCGGAGTCCCTGGATTCGGCCCTGGCGTGTCAGAGGCCCGCACTAGTGTTCCGGGCAACTGGAGATCACGTTTCTCGGAGGCCCGACGATGTCCCTCGACCTGATGGAACTGCTGCCCGGCGACTGGCGCGAGCGGCTCGATCCGCTGCTCGACCCGATCGGCACCGCCGCGCTGGGCGCGTTCGTCGCGGGCGAGTACGCCGGGCAGACCGTCTACCCGCCGCGCGAGGACCTGTTCAACGCGTTCCGGCACTGCCCGTTCGACGGCGCCCGCGTCCTGATCCTCGGGCAGGACCCCTACCACGGCCCCGGCCAGGCGCACGGGCTGAGCTTCAGCGTGCGCGAGGGCGTGCGGCTTCCCCCGTCCCTGCGCAACATCTACAAGGAGCTGGCGGCCGACCTCGACGTCCCCGCGCCGGTGTCCGGCGACCTGACCCGCTGGGCCGACCAGGGGGTCCTGCTGCTGAACGCGGTGCTGACCGTCCGGGCCGGGGAGGCGGGCTCGCACGCGGGCAAGGGCTGGGAGGACTTCACCGACGCCGCGATCCGCGCGCTGAACGACAAGACCGAGCGCGTCGTGTTCGTCCTCTGGGGCGCCTACGCCCGCAAGAAGGCGCGCCTGATCACCGGTCCCCAGCACACGGTGATCGAGTCGGCGCACCCGAGCCCGCTCAGCGCCAAGAAGTTCTTCGGGACGCGCCCGTTCAGCGCCGTCAACAAGGCCCTCGTCGACGCCGGCCGCGCCGAGATCGACTGGGCCTAGGGCCCGTCTCGAAGCGGCCTCGGCCACGCGCGCGAACGCGTGACCTGCCCGGTGCCGTGAAGCCGGAGGCGAGCGGAACCGGGCAGATCGCGAAGCGATGCCGCGTTCGCCCAGGCCCGGTCACGGAGCGAGCCGCCAGGCGAGCGAAGTGGGCCGGGACTCTGAAACACAGCCGGTCGTCTCACCCCCGCGGGGGAGCGGCGCGCCCGTTCTCCCTCCGCGGCGGGAGGCACGGGGCGGGCGGCCCGGTGGATCGTCGGTCCATGACCGTTTCAGTTCACCGGCCCGCCGTGACGACGCGCGCCGCGCACTGCGGCCCCGGGCGCGCCCGCCTGGCCGTCTGCGCGGCGACGACCGCCGCATGCGTCCCCTACCTCACCATCAAGATCGCGTGGCTGTCGGGCAGCACGGCCGGGTGGAACGACCCGGCCGCCGCCGAGGACTCCGCGCTCTACGTGGGCAACGCGATCACCCTCGGCATGGACGCGGCCGCCGTGCTGGTGGCGGCGGCGTTCACCTTCCGCTGGGGCCGCCGGATCCCGGCGTGGCTGGTGCTGGCGCCGATCTGGATCGCGGTGGGCCTGCTCGCGCCGATCGTCCTCGCCGTCCCGCTCGGGACGCTCCTGCAGACGTTCTTCTCGTCCGAGCCGCTCATGGGCGATGAGAACGCGCTCCAGGGCTGGGTGTACGGCGTCGTCTACGCGGGCTTCACCGTGCAGGGCATCGGCTTGCTGACGGCGTTCGTCCTGTACGCGCGCGACCGGTGGCCGCGGACGTTCGAGATCCGCACCAGGAGCGTCCCCACGGGGCCGACGCACTCGCTGCAGGTGCTTCTGGCCCGCGTGGCGGTCGTCCCGGCGGCGGTCTTCGCGGCCGTGCAGCTCTTCTGGGCGTTCGGAGGGACGGCGGGCCTCCACGGGCGCGAGGCCGCCGACCGGAACCTGGCCCAGCAGCTGGCCGACGGTGCGGAGGGCCTGCTCGCGGTCGCCGCCGCGGCCGCGCTGCTGCTGATCGTCCGGCGCGCGGGCCGTCCCGGCCGGTTCGTGGTGCCGCTCGCCGCCGCCTGGGCCGGCTCCGGCACCATGTTCGCGGCCTCCCTCTACGGGCTGCTGGTGGTGCTCGGCCGGCCGGGCTTCCTGGCCACGGACTCCGCGTCCGCCACGGGCCTGGTCGCCCTCGCCGGGGTACTCGCCGGGCTCGTGACCGGCCTGACCGGCGCGTTCCTGCTGGCCGAGAACCAGGGCGCCCTGGCCGCGGGTCAGAGCGCCAGGCCGACCGCCAGCAGCACTCCGTAGGCGATCTGCAGCCGGCCGGTCTCGCCGAGCACCGGGATCAGCGCGGGGCCGGCGGCGCCGTTCAGCACCTTCTGCGTCGGCGGCAGCGACAGCGGCGCCGCGAGCAGCGCGAGCAGCGCCCACGGGTGCGGCGCCGCCAGGGCCAGGGCGAACATGAACGGCAGCGCGGTGCACGCCGCGTACAGGATCCGGGTCCAGCGGTCGCCCAGCACGACGGCGAGGGTCCGCTTGCCCGACTCCCGGTCGGTGGGGATGTCGCGCAGGTTGTTGGCGACGAGCATCCCGCACGCCAGCAGCCCGATCGGGACCGCCGCCGCCCACGCCTCCCACGGCAGTTCCTCGATCTGGACGTAGGTCGTCCCGACGACGGCGACGAGGCCGAAGAAGACGAAGACCGAGACCTCGCCCAGCGCGCGGTACCCGTACGGCGTCTTGCCGCCCGTGTAGAACCAGGCGGCGAGGATCGCGAGCGCGCCGACGAGCAGCAGCCACCACGTCGTCACGGCGGCCAGGACGAGCCCGGCGACGGCGGCGACGAGGAAGCAGCCGAGCGCGGCGGCCAGCACCTGGCGGGGCGGGGCGGCCTTCGAGCCGACGAGCCGCAGCGGCCCGACGCGGTCCTCGTCGGTGCCGCGGATGCCGTCGCTGTAGTCGTTGGAGTAGTTCACCCCGATCTGCAGCACGAGGGCGACGACGGCGGCGAGGACACCGCGCCACCAGACGGGGTCGCCCTCGCCCACGGCGACGCCGGTGCCGACGACGACCGGAACGAGGGACGCGGGCAGGGTGCGGGGCCGGGATCCGGCGACCCATTGGGAGAGCGTGGCCACAGTCACCGCTTGTTCTCGTGGGACGACAGGGGGTCTAGCGCTTCGATTCTTCCCGATGAAGATCAGTGCTCGGGCGCAGCCGCAGCGCGGGCCCGAGCCCGAGGGCGAGGATCGCCGCGGTGGTCAGGGCCGCGTTCCTGGTCGCGACGGCGAGGCTGGCGTCCGCGGCGTGCGCCTCGGCGGCCAGCCCGGGCGTGTCGTGAAGATCACGTCCGGAGGTCCCGGCGCTGTGGCGCAGGTCGTGGGCGAGGGCCGCCCGCCGCTCCGGGCTCAGCGACGAGCCCGCCAGCCGGTCGGTCATCGTGTGCCCGAGGCTCGTCGCGAACACCGTCCCGATCGCGGCGATGCCGAGCGCAGCGCCGACCTGCCGGGCCGTCGACTGGGTTCCGGACGCCTGGCCCGACTGCGCCGGCGGGACGTCCGCGAGCGAGACGTTCGCCAGCTGCGCCGACGTCAGCCCGAGGCCCAGCCCGTACAGCAGCATCCACGGCGCGAGCCCGAGCCCGCCGGTCGTCGCGGAGACCGTGAGGGCCAGCCCGAGGACGGCGGCGACCTCCAGGACCATCCCGATCTGCACGACCCGGTGGGGGCCGCGCCGGTCGGCGAGCCTGCCCGCGGCCCCGCCGGACACGAACGCGCCGACGGCCAGCGGCAGGATCGCCAGACTGATCTGCAGCGGGTTCGTGCCGTGCACGCCCAGCAGGAACAGCGGCAGGACGAACAGCAGCCCGAGCTCGCCGACGTTGATCAGCGCAGAGGTCAGGTTGCCGCGCCGGAAGTTGGGGATGCGGAACAGCGCCAGGTCGAGCATCACCGGCCGTCCCGCCGCCGCCCGGGACCGCTCGACCACGACCAGCGACGCGACCAGCACCGCGCCGAACGCCAGGACCACGGGGACGGGGGAGAGGGCGGTCTCCGGCCAGCGGAGCGGGCCGGCCGTGAACGGGCGGGTCGCGGTCCACCAGCCGTACGTCTGCCCCTCGATGATCCCCCAGACCAGCGCGCCGAGGCCGAGGGCGGCCAGCGCGCCGCCCGCCCAGTCGATCTCGCGCCGCACGCCGCCCGGCGCGGGCGAGCGCGTCTCGGGCATGAACCGCAGCGCCCCGGCGATCAGGACGGCGCCGAGCGGCAGGTTGACCCCGAACGCCCACCGCCAGCCGCCGCCGGTCGCCAGGGCGCCGCCCGCGAGGGGCCCGAGCGCCGCCATGCCGCTGATCATGGCGCCCCAGACGCCGAAGGCGACGGCCCGGTCCCGCCCGGTGAACACCGCGTTCACCGTGGACAGCGTCGCCGGCATGAGCATCGAGGCGCCGACGCCCTGCAGCGCCCGCGCGCCGATCAGGGCCGCGCCGACGGGGGCCAGCGCGGCGGCGACGCTCGCCGCCGCGAACACCGCCACCCCGAGCACGAACATCCGGCGCCGCCCGACCAGGTCGCCCGCCCGCCCGAACGGGATGAGCAGCGCGGCGAACACCAGCGAGTACACCGAGGTCGCCCATTCCGCGCCCGAGGTCGACAGTCCCAGGTCGGAGACGATCCGGGGCATCAGGACGCCCACGATCGTGGCGTCGACCACGACCAGCGAGACGCCGAGGCTCATCACGACCAGGCCGAGCCGGCGATGCCGGCCGGAGGGCGCCGGTGCGGAGGCACGGGGCGGCGTCAGGGAAGCGGACTCGGGCACGACCTCCAAGATATGGCCGGATCGCCCGTGCGCCTCACCGACCCCTGGCTAGGAGCCCGTTCCGCCGGGCGGGGCGCTGATGCCGGTGTCGCTGATGCCGGTGTCGCTGATGTCGGTGTGCAGCCGGATCTGCCGGACGGGCTCGCCCATGTCGAGCGTCCGGGCCGTCCCGTCGGGCGCCCATCCGGCCGAGCCGAGGAACGTCCGCGTCACCTCGTCGCCTTCGAACACCCAGGAGACCAGGGTGGTGAAGCCGTCCTCGCGGAGCAGGTCCGCGGTGGCGGCGAGCAGCCGGCTGCCGTGCCCGGCCCGCGTGTGCAGGGGGTCGACCAGCAGGGTGATCAGCTCGGCGGCGCCGGCCGGGTCGAGGTCGGCGTCCTCGGCCGGGGCGTGCGCCGCGAAGCCGACGACGAGGTCGGACGCCACCGCGACCAGCAGCCGGTGCCGCGGACTCGGCGGCGCCGTCGCCGCCTCCGTCCACTTGTCGCGCCACTGCTCCACCGCGGCGTCGCTGGTCACCTGGCTCAGGACGTCCGCCGGCAGCAGGTCGCGGTACCCGTGCCGCCACGCCCGCACCTGGATGCCGGCGACGGCGGCCGCGTCCGCGCGCCGCGCGGGCCGCACCCCCACATCCGCCATGCCGTGTTCACGTCCTCTCGCCGGGATACCGGCCCACCCTAGCGAGCGGCGGCTACGCGGGAGCGCGCCGCCGTGCCCGGTAGGCGCGGGTCTTGGCGCGGTTGCCGCAGACCTTCATCGAGCACCAGGAGCGCGAACGGTTCTTGGAGGTGTCCAGGAACGCCCAGCGGCAGGTGTCGACCTGGCAGGTCTTCAGGCGCGGCCAGGTGCCGGCGGCGACCGAGTCCATGACCGCGGCGGCGATCCGGGCCACGCCGGCGGCGGCGCCGGACGGGTCGAGCGGGACGAGGGCGGGACGCGGCCCGGCCAGGGTGACGCGCAGCGGCAGGGCGGCCAGCACGTCCTCCAGATCGTCGGGAATGTCGGCCTCGTTCGAGCCGTGGTGGGCCTCCATGGCCTCGCGGAGACCCTCGCGCAGCGCGACGGCGATGCGGACGTCGGCGTCGGCGGCTCCGGCGCCCTCGGGGACGAGCCCGCGCCCGGCGAGCCATCCGGCGAGTCCGGCGGGCGTCGTGATCTCGTCGGTGGCGGATTCGACGTCGAGCGTGTTGACGAAGTCCGCCAGCAGCAGCGCCGGGTCCGCAGGCGGCGGCGCGGGGTTCCCGCCCGTCTCGGTGCCGCCCATCGTGCCTCCTCGTCCATGGGAACTCTACCAAGCGCCGACACCGCCATAAAGCGTTCACCGGTTGCGTGAACCACGACACCGGCATTACGTTTTAGATGGTGTCAACGAACGGGAGGACGACCATGAACGAGCTGCCGTACTTCGCGGTGCTCGCGCAGCGCCATGCCTGGGCCGAACGCGAGTACGCCCGCCTGCACGCCGACATCGCCGAGTCGAGGCTCCTCGCCCGCGAGCGGGCGCAGGAGCGGGCCGCCCGGAAGCGGGCCTGGGTCCGCGACCGGGTCGCCGGGCTGCACCTGCCGCGGCGCACGCCTCCCGCTCCGTACTGCGCCCGCGCCGCGGCGCGATCCGTTCGCGCGGCGGGAGTCGTGCGATGAACCCCAAGGTGGGCAACCTCGTCATCGACTGCACCGACCTCGGCGCCATGGCGGCCTTCTGGGGCGGCCTCCTCGGGATGAAGACGACGACGCGGAGCGACGACTGGCTCGACCTGGAGCCCCTCGGGACGGGCGGGCCGGTGCTGTCGTTCCAGCGCGTCCCCGAGGGCAAGAAGGTCAAGAACCGGCTGCACCTGGATCTGGACGTCGCGGACATCCGCCCGGCCGGCGAGCGGGCGGCGAGCCTCGGCGGCACCCCGGCCGCCGGCCCCATGGGGAACCCGCGGCGCCCGTTCCAGGTCTGGCGCGACCCCGAGGGCAACGAGTTCTGCTTCTGCACCGCCTCATGACCGCAGGACGGCCTATGACCGCAGAACCGAGGTGAGGCGGCGCACGCCCTCGGCCAGCTCCGCCTCGGACGCCGCCGTTCCGTAGCTGAGCCGCAGGTGGGGGGCGGGCGCCTCGGCGGGGAAGAACGGCCGCCCCGCGTTGACCAGGACGCCGGCGCGCAGCGCGGCCTCGGCGAGCGCGGTGTCGTCGACGCCGTCCGGCAGCCGGGCCCACAGGTGCAGCCCGCCCGCCGGGCGGCTCACCCGCAGCTCCGGCAGGTCGCGGGCGAGCGCGGTGAGGAGCGCGTCCCGGCGCGAGCGCAGGGCGGCCCGGACGGCCCGCAGGTGGCGCGACCATCCCGGCGAGCTGACCAGTTCCAGCAGCGTCTCCTGCAGGGGCCTGGCGGGGAAGAACTCCTCGACGAGCTGCGTCGCGCGGATCCGCTCCGCGACCGGCCCCCGGGCGGCCACCGCGGCCACCCGCAGGCTGGGAGCGGTCGCCTTGGTGAGGGACGCGACGTGCACGACCCGGCCGTCGGCGTCCTGCGCGATCAGCGGCGGAGGGGGAGCCTCGATGCCGAGGTGCCGCGCGAAGTCGTCCTCCACCACGAACGCGCCCGCCGCTCGCGCCGCGTCCAGCACCCGCCGGCGGCGCTCGGCGGCCAGCACCGCGCCGGTCGGGTTGTGGAAGGCGGGCTGGGTGTAGAAGACGCGCGCCCCGCTGATCGCGAACGCCTCGGCCAGCAGGTCGGGACGGACGCCGTCCGCGTCCACCGGGACGGGCACCGGATGCAGCCCGCTCGCCCGCGCCACCGCCAGCACGCCCAGATACGTCGGCGACTCGACCAGCACCGGGGCGCCCGGAGGGAGCAGCGCGCGCAGCACGGTCGTCAGCGACTGCTGGCCCCCGCTCGTGATCAGCACGTCGGCGGGGGAGACGGCGCCGCCGACCGTGCGGGCGAACCAGGCGCGCAGCTCCGGCGATCCGCCGAGCCGCGGCATCTCCCAGGCGTCCGGGCGCCGGGCCGCCCGCGCGGCCGCCGTCGCGAGCGCCCGCACCGGCTGGAGCGTCGGGTGCAGGTAGCCGCCGCTGAGCGCGACCACGCCGTCCGGCGGCGGGGTGAGCAGCCACGACACCCCGGCCGGGTCCACGGACCGTTCGCCGAGCGTCACCGCCTGCCAGCCGAAGTCGGCCGGCTCCGCGGCGCTCTCGGCCCGCGGCGCGGCGAACGCCCCGCTGCCCGGGCGCGTCACCACCAGCCCCTCGGCGGCCAGCAGCCCGAGCGCCCGCGACACCGTGACCGGGCTGACCCGGTGCCGCTCGACCAGCGCGCGGCTCGACGGGAGGCGCTCGCCGGGGCTCATCCGGCGGACCTCCGCGCGCAGCCGATCGGCCAGCGCCGCCACACTGCTATCGTCTTTCATGAAGACCCAAGATAGCGCTACTGTGCCCCGGCCGATAGCGGCCGGCATCTCCAAGGCGGGCCTCGGGCTCGCGGCAGTCGGCGTCCTGACCTTCTCCCTCACGATTCCGACCACGGTCCTCGGCCTCGAAGGGCTCGACCCCTACGTGATCGGCATCGGCCGCTCCGCCGCCGCGAGCGTCCTCGCCGCCCTCGCACTGCTATCGGTCCGGGCGCGTCCGCCCCGCCGCGACCAGTGGGCGAGCTTCGCGGTCGTCGCGGCCGGAGTGATCTTCGGCTTCCCGCTGTTCTCCACGCTCGCGCTCGACCACGGCGCCTCCTCCGCCCACTCGGCCGTCGTCGTCGGGCTGCTGCCCGCCGCCACCGCCGTGCTCGGGGTCCTGCGCGCGGGGGAGCGCCCCTCCCGCGCCTTCTGGTTCGCGAGCGCGGCCGGCGCGGCCTGCGTCACCGGCTTCGCCCTGGTCCGCGGGGCTGGCCGCGTCACGCCCGCCGACCTGCTGCTGTTCACCGCCCTCCTCACCTGCGCCGCCGGCTACGCCGAGGGCGCGCGCCTGGCCCGCGACATGCCGGGCTGGCGCGTCATCTCCTGGGCGCTCGTCCTGGCGGCCCCGGTCACCGTCCCGGTCGCCGCGGTGCTGCTCGCCACGACCCGCCCCGCCTGGACGGCCCACGCCGTCATCGGCTTCGGCTACGTGTCCGTCTTCTCCGCCTACCTCGGCTTCTTCGCCTGGTACGAGGGCCTGGCACGGGCCGGGATCGCGCGCGCCAGCCAGATCCAGCTGACCCAGCCCATGCTCACCCTGTTCTGGTCGGCCGTCCTCCTCGGAGAGCGCGTCGACGCGACGACCGCGCTGGCGGCCGTGGCGGTGCTGGTCTGCGTGGCCCTCACCCAGCGCGCCCGCGTCCGGCGCACCCTGCCCGACGTCGCGCACCCCCCGACGGGCCAGGCCCCGCCCGGCGGGGGCGCCGCGGGGGGGGGGCATCCATGAACCAGAGGGGGGGAAGCGGGATG
>NZ_JBFARL010000205.1:0-13429 GCF_040674655.1 Actinomadura sp. NPDC049753
CGCCGCCGCAGGCCCCGATGCCGATGGGCGACCCGATGGGCCCGCCGCCGGCGCCGGGCGCGATGCCGCAGGCCCAGCAGATGCGGGGGCGGCGCGGCGGCACGCGGCGCTGGACGTGGCTGGTCGTCGTGGCGGGCGTGGTCGTGGTGGGCGTCGTGGCGGGCGGGTTCGTGCTGCTGCAGAACGTCCGGAACGGCTACTACATCGGCGCGAACAAGGCCGGCGAGGTCGTCCTCTACCGCGGGACGACGCAGAAGGTGCCGGGCCTCAGCCTGTCCCGCGAGGCCGCGAAGAAGGAGCAGCCGAAGCAGCCGATCCTGGTGGCCGACCTTCCCCAGGCGCTCCAGGCGCAGGTCAAGGACACCTACACCGTCGACGGCCCGAAGGCGCTGAAGCAGCTGGAGAGCGCCGTCTGCAAGTACTCGCTCATCGGCGAGGGCGGCAAGGTCGTCATGGTGAGGGGCCGGGAGCAGCAGGACTGCCGGCAGGCCTCGGTCAAGAAGAGCGACATCCGGATCGACGAGCTGCCCGCCTCGGACGTGACCGCGGTCGAGAAGGGCACCCTCGTGTTCATCGGGCAGAAGGCGGCGCAGGCCAAGCTCGACCAGCTCGGCGCGCACCGGGAAGAGTGCAAGCAGCGCACCCCGTCCATCAAGGACTGCCCCTCCAGCGGAGGGAGCTCGTAAATGCAATCGATCGGGGACCAGATCCGGGCCCACCTCCCGTACCAGCGGCGCAACGCCGCGTCGCTGGCCCTGCTCGCCTTCGCGATGATCCTGACGCTGTCGGCGTTCGCGGAGGTCGGCCTCGCCCGTGACGGGAACATCCCCGGCGGCCTGTTCGTGTACGGCGGCGGCCTGGCCGTCCTGGCGTTCATCGCCTACTTCTTCCAGGCGAAGTTCACCCCCTACGCCGACCCGCTGCTGCTGCCGCTCGCTGTGGCGCTGAACGGCATCGGGCTGGCGATGATCTACCGCCTGGACCTCGACACCAGCCACGACCGCAAGGTCGCGGCGGCCGCGGGCAGGAAGCTCCTGCCGGACGCCGCCGACGCGCCCGGCCAGCTGATGTGGACGTTCGTCGGGATCGCCCTGTTCGTCGGCGCCGTGCTGATCATGCGCGACACCGACAAGCCGGACGCTCCGATGTCCTTCACGCCGAAGACCGCGCAGCGCTACACGTACCTGATCGGGCTCACCGCGGTCATCCTGCTGCTGCTGCCGATCGTCCCGGGCATCGGCGCGCAGATCAACGGCGCCCGCGTGTGGATCCACCTGGGTCCGTTCTCGGTGCAGCCGGGCGAGTTCGCCAAGCTGCTGCTGGTCGTCTTCTTCGCCGGGTACCTGGTGAACAAGCGGCAGGCGATGTCGCTGATCGGCAAGAAGGTCGGCCCGATCAGCCTGCCGCGGGCCCGCGACCTCGGCCCGATCATGGTGATCTGGTTCTTCTGCCTGGGCGTGCTGTTCATGCAGAAGGACCTCGGCACCGCGCTGCTGTTCTTCGGCCTGTTCGTGTCGATGCTGTACATCGCGACCCAGCGGGTCTCCTGGGTGGTGATCGGTGTCGGGCTGCTGGCGGTGGGCGTGTTCGTCGCGACGCTGCTGCCGTTCATGGGCCACGTGAACCAGCGCATCGACATCTGGCAGAACCCCAAGCCGTACTTCGACGGCGGCTGCCTGCTGGACAGCGGCAAGGTCGTCCCGGTCAACCCCGACACCACCATCTACAAGAAGTACAAGGCGCAGGGCAGCGTCTCGCCGGGCTTCTCGGCCTGCGCCGAGCTGGGCGGGGAGTACTCCGACAGCGCGCAGCTGATGAAGGGCCTGTTCGCGCTCGGCCAGGGCGGCGTCCTCGGCACCGGGCTCGGCCAGGGCGAGCCGTGGCGGACGCCGCTGTCCTTCAGCGACTTCATCTTCGACTCGCTCGGCGAGGAGCTCGGGCTGACCGGGTTGATGGTGCTGCTGCTGATATACGCGTTGATCGTGCAACGCGGGATGAAGACGGCCGTGGCGGCGCGGGACCCGTTCCTGAAGCTGTTCGCGGGCGGCGTGTCGTTCGTGCTGGCCCTCCAGGTCTTCGTGATCGTCGGGGGCGTCACGCGGCTCATCCCGCTCACCGGCCTGACGACGCCCTTCCTGTCCCAGGGCGGTTCGTCGCTGATGGCCAACTGGATCCTGATCGCGATCCTGGTGCGGATGAGCCACGACGCGCGCAAGCCGGCCCCGCAGGCGATCCAGGACGAGGGCATGACCCAGATCGTGAGCACGAGGTGACTTCCCCCCTATGAACATGGACAAGCCGGTTCGGCGGGTGGCGATCTTCGCGTTGCTGCTGTTCTTCGGACTGATGGCGCAGGTCAACTACGTCCAGGGCAGCCAGGCGGAGGACCTGCGGACCGACGCCCGCAACAGCCGCCAGTACGCGGACGTGTTCAACTCGCCGCGCGGCCAGATCTCCGCGGGCGGCGAGGTGCTGGTGACCTCGAAGGAGACCGGCAAGGACAACCCGAAGTACGGCCGGACCTACAAGGACGGGCCGGTCTTCGCGCCGATCACCGGGTACTTCAACGGCAACGCCACCCAGGTCGAGCGGGCCTACAACTCGCTGCTCGGCGGCAAGGACACGCGGATCACGCAGCAGCGCTGGTTCGACACGTTCATCGGCAAGAAGGCCGAGGGCGCCAACGTCGAGCTGACGATCGACCCGCAGGCGCAGCGCACCGCCTACGAGCAGCTGAAGGCGGGGACCGCGCAGGGCCGCCGGGGCGGCGCGGTGGTGATCGACGTGAAGACGGGCGCGGTGAAGGTGGCGGCGTCGTGGCCGTCGTTCGACCCGAACGAGGTCGCTCCGCAGACCGGTGAGAAGGGCGGGAAGCGCCTGGAGCAGCTCGACAAGGGCGAGGGCGTCGTCAAGCCGCTGGTCGACAACGCGCTCAGCCAGACGTTCCCGCCCGGGTCCTCGTTCAAGGCGGTGGTGTCGGCGATCGGGATGCAGAAGCTCGGCCTCAACAGCTCGTCCACGGTGAACACCGGGCAGCTGATCCTGCCGGAGTCGGGCCGTCCGCTGCCGAACTCGCACGACAGCGGCAGCTGCGCCGGGTCGGCCCCGCTGCGCGGCGCGTTCGCCGAGTCCTGCAACACCTCGTTCGCGAAGATGGCGCTGGACATGGGAATCCAGGAGCTGCACGACGGCGCCACGAGGTTCGGGTTCGGCAAGCACGTCCAGCTGGAGCCCGACATGTACGCGGCCGAGAGCGACGTCCCGGTGTCGATCAAGGACGCCAAGGGCAACACCATCGAGACCGGCAAGGACGGCACGGCCCGGTCCGGGATCGGCCAGGAGAACGTGCGGGCCACGCCGCTGCAGATGGCGCTGGTCGCCTGCTCGATCGCCAACGGCGGCAAGATCATGAACCCGTACGTGGTGCAGAAGGTCCGCGCGAAGGACCAGAGCGAGCTCTACAACGCCTCCCCGAAGGAGTTCGGCGAGGCGATGAGCGGCGACCAGGCGAGCCAGCTCGAGGACATGATGCGCGCGGTGGTCACCGAGGGCACCGCGAAGAACCTGGCGGGCCGGCGGGTCGCCGGCAAGACCGGTACCGCCGAGCAGGGTCCGGGCAACCCGAACGCGAACTGGTTCGTCGGGTTCAGCCCGACCCAGAACCCGCGCTACGCGTTCGCCGTGATGGTCGAGGCCCCGGGTTCCGGCGCGAGCAACGCCGGCCCCGTCGCGGCGGCGATCATGGCGAAGGTTCTGCAGAAGTGAGTGCGGGCCTCGTCCTGAACGACCGGTACCGGCTGCTGGAGCGGCTGGCGATCGGCGGGATGGGCGAGGTCTGGCGCGCGTCCGACGCGCTGTCGGGGCGGCCGGTGGCGGTGAAGCTGCTGCGCCTGGAGCTGGGCTCGGACATGCGGGCGCGCGGCCGCTTCGAGTCGGAGGCGCGGTTCGCGGCGGAGCTGCGGCACCCGGGGATCGCGCGGGCGTTCGACTACGGCGAGCAGGCCGGACGGACGTTCCTGGTGATGGAGCTGGTGCCGGGCGAGCCGCTGGACGAGATCCTGGCGCGCGACGGCGGGCTGCCGCTGGAGGCGGTGCTCGATCTGGTCGTCCAGGCGGCCCGGGCGCTGGCGGTCGCGCACGCGGCCGGGATCGTGCACCGCGACGTCAAGCCGGCGAACCTGATGGTGGCCCCGGACGGCACCCTGAAGATCACCGACTTCGGGATCGCCCGCCGGCTGGCGGCGGCGTCGCAGACCCAGACCGGGATGGTCATGGGGACGGCGCACTACATCTCGCCGGAGCAGGCCCAGGGCCTGGAGCTCTCCCCGGCGGCGGACCTGTACTCGCTGGGCGCGGTGGCCTACGAGTGCCTGACGGGCGCGCCGCCGTTCGACGGGGCGACGCCGGTGGAGGTGGCGCTCAAGCACGTCCGGGACGCTCCCGCGGAGCTGCCGGCTCGGGTTCCCGAGTCGGCCCGCGAGCTGGTCATGGAGATGCTCGCCAAGGAGCCGCGGGACCGTCCCGCGAACGCCGACACGGTCGCCGCGCGGGCGCTGGGGATCCGCGCGTCGCTCAGCACGGGACGCGCCGGCGCGTCCCGCGAGGCCGCGCGCGAGGCCGCCCGGCTGGACGCGGCTCGCAGGGGCGCGCGCAGGCCCCCCGCCGCGGTCCCCGACCCCCACCCCGCAAGATCGTCGACTTTGTCGGGATTTGACGCTGACGAAGGGGCGGATAACCTCACCAGCGGACCGGTGACCGGGCAACGGCGCTCGGCACTGGCGTACGCGTCGGTCGCGGCCGTCGTGCTGGTCTGCGTGATCGTCGTCGGCTCCCTGTGGAAGGGGCTGGCCTTCGCCGGACCGGGAGGGGACGAGCGGGAGCCGCCCGCCGCCCCGGCCACCCGGCCGGTCGGGGACGGCAGTGTCGACGTTCCGGCGTCCACCCCCGCGGCCCCCACCACCCCGCCGCGGCGCAAGGCCCGGGGCACTCCGAGGCCGGCTGTCCCGCCGCGGCACCGGACGCATAGGATCCGTCCGTCAACGCAGGCGCCCCAGGCGTCCCTCTCACACAAGCCATCCAGGAATCCGCCCCGGGCGACTCCCACCGCCCCTGAGCCCACACCCGCCCCGACGGGGAGCACCACGACTCCGTCAACTCCGAGCCCGGATCCCCCGCCGACCCAGGAGGGGAAGCTAGGTTCTGGAGACAAGGTGTAGACGTACGAGGGAAAGTGCACATATGAGTCAACCTCGGCTGCTCGGCGGCCGCTACGAGCTCGAAACGGTGATCGGGCGCGGCGGCATGGCCGAGGTCTACCGTGCCCGGGACCGCCGCCTCGATCGCGTGGTCGCGGTCAAGACGCTGCGCTCCGACCTGGCCCGCGACCCCACGTTCCAGGCCCGGTTCCGGCGCGAGGCCCAGTCGGCCGCGTCGCTGAACCACCCCTCCGTCATCGCCGTGTACGACACCGGCGAGGACATGATCGGGGACACCCCGATCCCGTACATCGTCATGGAGTACGTGGACGGGAGCACGCTGCGCGACCTGCTCAGGGAGAACCGCGCCCTGCTGCCGGACAAGGCCCTGGAGATCACCGACGGGATCCTGCGGGCGCTGGACTACAGCCACCGCGGCGGCATCGTGCACCGCGACATCAAGCCGGCCAACGTGATGCTCACCCGGCAGCACGAGGTCAAGGTCATGGACTTCGGCATCGCCCGGGCCATGGCCGACACGGCGTCCACGATGACGCAGACCGCCCAGGTGATCGGCACCGCGCAGTACCTGTCGCCCGAGCAGGCGCGCGGCGAGCGGGTGGACGCCCGCAGCGACATCTACTCGACCGGTTGCGTGCTGTACGAGCTGCTCACCGGCAAGCCGCCGTTCACCGGCGACTCCCCGGTCGCGATCGCCTACCAGCACGTGCGGGAGGAGCCGGTGCCACCGTCGCAGGTGGACCCGCAGATCCCGCAGTGGGCGGACGCCATCGTGCTGAAGGCGATGGCGAAGGAGGCCGACCACCGCTACCAGAACGCGACGGAGTTCCGGCAGGAGATCCAGCGCGTCCTGCAGGGGCAGCCGGTGTCGTCGACGGCGGCGTCCACGATGCTGATGGGCGGCCAGCAGCCGCAGGGCACGCAGGTGATGGGCGCGTACGGCGGCGGCCCGGCGCGCACGCAGGTGCGGCCGCAGGACGACGGCTACGGCCTGCCGCCCGTCCACTACGACGAGGACGGACGCGGCGGCGCCGGCAAGAAGGCCGCGCTGTGGGTGGGTCTCGCCGTCCTGTTCATCGGCGGGGCCGCACTCATCGGCCTGCTGATGAGCGGCGGCGACAACAAGGACGACAAGGTCGCGATCCCGAAGAGCATCGTCAACGTCTCGCAGAACGACGCGACGGCCCAGCTCACCAAGCTCGGCTTCAAGGTCGGCGATCCGAGGACCGACTTCAGCGACGACGTCCGGAAGGGCTTCGTGATCGGCTCCGATCCGCAGCCCGGCACGGACGCCGCCAAGGGCGCCACGGTGACGCTGGTGGTCTCCAAGGGCAAGAAGCCGCCCACGGAGATCGAGATCCCGGACGTGACCGGCAAGCCGTACGCCACGGCGAAGAAGATGCTGGAGGACAGCGGGTTCGAGGTCGACAAGCGGGTCGATTCGAACGACACCGTGCCGCGGGGCAACGTGATCTCGACCGACCCGTCCGGCGGCACGAAGGCGGCGAAGGGCTCGAACGTCACGGTGACGGTGTCGACCGGCCCGTCGAGCCTCAAGGTGCCGAGCCTGTTCAACAACAGCCAGCGGGCCGCGTGCGGCAAGCTGGAGGGCATGGGCCTGAGGTGCAACGTGCAGAAGGGCGCGCCGCCGCCCGACAAGCAGGTCGCGCCCGGCTTCGTGTACGACCAGCAGCCGGGTGAGGGCGCCACGGTGGCGCCGGGCGAGACGGTGACGATCTTCGTGGCGCAGAAGCCGCAGACGCCGCCGCCCAGCTCCCCGGGCGCGCCGACGACGGGCCTGCCCGGCTGGCCTCCCGGCGACGGCCAGGGCTGACCGGAAGCGATCGAGGGCCCCGTCTCCGTGAGGAGGCGGGGCCCTCGGGCGTTTCGCGGGCCGTGTCGCGGGGCCGGACGGGCCCGGACACGAGAGAAGGGCCTCCGCCACTCGGGGGCAATGGCGGAAGCCCTTCGCTATGGTCTTCGTCACGACGCCAGGGGACGTTACGGATTTCAACCGAAATTTTCTGAGTTGGGGCGAGATGGGCGCTCCTAGCTCCGTCCGGCGGGGTGACGCCGCAGGTCATCGCAGGTTTCGAGCCAGTTCCGAAGCAGTCGATGGCCCGCGGTGGAGAGGATCGACTCGGGATGGAACTGGACGCCCTCCACGGGCCGGCCGCGGTGGCGCAGGCCCATGACGACGCCCTCGCGGGTGCGGGCGGTCACCTCCAGGACGTCCGGCGGGACCGTCCCGGGCACGACGGCGAGCGAGTGGTAGCGGGTCGCGTCGAACGGGTCCGGCAGGCCGCGGAAGACGCCGGCGCCGTCGTGGTGGATCTCGCTCGTGAAGCCGTGGACGATCTCGGGGGCGCGGGCGACGGTCGCGCCGTGCACGTGGGCGATCACCTGGTGGCCGAGGCACACGCCGAGCAGCGGCGTGCCGCGGCGCTCGGCGTCCCGCACGAGGTCGAGGCAGACTCCGGCGCCGGCGGGATGCCCGGGGCCGGGGCTGAGCAGGACGCCGTCGACGCCGGCGGCGTCCTCGACGGCGACGTCTGAACGGTCCCTGACCAGGCAGTCGGCGCCGAGTTCCAGCAGGTACTGGACGATGTTGTAGACGAAGCTGTCGTGGTTGTCGACGACGAGAACGCGCATCGCCGGTCAGCCCGGGGTGGCGGAGCCGGACGGCGCCGGGTCCTGCACGACGCCGTGGTCGAACTGGACCTTGGGTTCGATCCACGGGAACACGACGTACCAGAGGAGGACGGCGACGGCGACGAGCAGCCCGAACGCGGTCGCGGTCTTGGTCTGCCAGGAGCCGGGCAGCCGGCGCCAGATCCATGCGTACACGGGGCCTCCTACGTCCCGGCGGCCCGGGCCGACGCCGCGCGCGGCAGGGCCTCGGCCAGCTCGCCGAAGACGACCATTCGTTGGGCGGCGGAGTACTTCGGGTGGCAGGTGGTGAGCGTGAGGAGCCGCTCGGTCGGCCGCCGCTTCGGGTGGAAGGGGACGGGCGCGGTCACCTCCACCGCCGACGGCTTCACGATCCGCCGGTCGGTGACCTTGTAGACGTACTGCTCGTCCCGGGTGTCGATGAGGATCTTGTCGCCGCGGTCGAGTTCGCCGAGCCGGTTGAACGGCGCGGAGTAGGTGGTCCGGTGCCCGGAGACCACGAAGTTCCCGACCTGGCCCGGCAGCGCGCTGCCCGGGTAGTGGCCGGGCCCCTTGCGCAGGTCGGCCCTGTCGACGCCCTCGATCACGACGAAGCGGTAGTGCTCGCCGAACCGGGGGATGCGGATCACGGCGAGGCCCCGCCCGAGCTTGACCCGCTCGGTGGTGACCTTGGTGGCCCGCCAGTTCTTCAGCATCTCGTCGCCGAGCTCGTCCTGGGCGCCCTTGGTGTACTGGCCGGTGCCCCACAGCTCGTATGTCACGAACAGCATGACGATCAGCCCGGCGGTGATGCACAGCTCGCCCATGCCACGGATCACCGTCCGCACCGCGTCCTCCTCTTCCGGGGGGTTCAGCCGCCTTCGGGCGGTTCCGCCGGAACCGTAGCGTGCTTCATGGTCACGTTGCCGGTGTAGGCCGGCAGCGTGGCGCGTTCCATCGTCCGCACCGCGTAGCCCAGCCCGTAGGCGCGGGCGTACTCGCGGTAGACCGCGATCTCGCGGGACGCGCCGAGCGCCGCGCGCAGCCGGGCCGGATCTCCGACGGCGGTGATCCGGAACGGCGGGGAGTACACCACGCCCTGGAGGATCAGCGTATTGCCGACGCACCGCACCGCGCTGGTCGAGATCACCCGCTGGTCCATGATCTGCATGGCGCGGGCGCCGCCCGCCCACAGCGCGTTGACGACGGCCTGGACGTCGCCCTGGTGCACCACCAGGTCGTCGGGGCGGACGCCGCGGGGCGACTCGCCCGACTTCGGCTGCGGCGCGTCGTCCAGCGACACGCGGACGGCGCGGCCGGCGGCGGGGGTGAACCCGGCCTCGGCGGCGAGCCGGTCGGCCTCCGCCTGAGCGTTTTTCACCCGGGCGTCGTGACGTCCGGCCTCCCGGGAGATACCGTCGACCTGGCGGCGCAGACGCCGGTACTCGGCACGATCCTGCCGGCCCCGGCGCTGCTCCGCGGTGATGAGCTCGGTGATCCTGGTCCGGCCCTGTTCGCGCAGGCTCGTGCCGCGGGCCGTGCTCGCGCTCGCCGCGAACAAGGTTCCCGCAAGGAGCGTGAGAACTGGGATGATGCTTCCCCACGCTGGACGCCGTACGCTGCTCACCAGCGACTACGCTAACCGACAAAACACCCATGCGCGGTCCGACGCTCCGGCCGCCGGACGCCCGAGGAGATCGATCCCACCGTGGCCAAGTCCAAAGTGCGCAAGAAGGCCGTCTACACGCCCCCGCAGAAGTCCAAGGCGCCCGAGGTCAGCCCGCGCTGGCTCGTGCCGACGATGGTCGGTCTGTGGCTCGTCGGCCTGATCTGGATCGCTGTCTTCTACGTGACGGCCAGCACGGGTACGGACGTGCCGTACATGACCGACCTGCACAACTGGAACCTGGGGATCGGCTTCACCGCGATCATCCTGGGCGTGGTCCTGTCGACCCGCTGGCGCTGACCGCGAGTTATCCACAGGTTGAGGATCCCTCACCGCGCCTTTCCCCAGGTTTTCCACAGCGGATGTCCACAGGCGCCGGAGCGCGGACGCCGCCGCGCGCGAGCCGGGCGGCCGGTGCGGCCGTGCGCGGCGGCCCCGCGCACGGCTACCCCGAGCACGGCTACCCCGAGCACGGCTACCCCGCGCACGGCTACATCGCCGGGCTCAGTTCGGCCGTCCTGAGCATCACGAGCCCCGCGAGCAGCGCCAGCATGACCAGCGGCGCGCCGATGTGGAACAGCCGGCGCCGCGCGTCCGGCGCGTAGGCGTAGGCCGCGGCCAGCGCCGCCCCCACCGCCAGGCCGCCGACGTGGCCCTGCCAGGAGATCCCCGGCACCGAGAACGTGATCACCAGGTTGATCACCAGCAGGACCACGATGGGGCCGACCGGCCCGCCGAGCCTGCGGCCGATCACGAAGTACGCCCCGAACAGGCCGAAGATGGCCCCGGACGCGCCGACCGCCGAGTCGTGCGGGGATCCGACCAGGTACAGCAGCACCGAGCCGCCGAGCCCCGACAGCACGTAGAGGGCGAGGTAGCGCCACCGTCCGAGCACCTGCTCCAGCGCGGGGCCGACGGCCCACAGCGCCCACATGTTGAACAGGATGTGGGTGATGCCGAACGATCCGCCGCGCTGGTGCAGGAACATCGTGGTGAACAGCCGGTACCACTCGCCCTCGGCGACCCCGCCGACCTGCCCGCCGGGCAGCACCCCCTGGCCGAGCATCATGAAGTCCCACACCACGCGCCAGGACGCCAGCTCGGCGAGGTACGCCGCGATGCACGCGCCGATGAGCGTGTAGGTGACGATCGGCACGGCCGTCGCCCCGCCCCGCGCGCCGAGAACCGTCCGGGGGACCGCCTTGCGGGCCCCCCGGTTGCCCTCGGCGACGCACTCCACGCACTGGTGCCCCACCGCCGCGTCCCGCATGCACTCGGGGCAGATGAACCGGTCGCAGCGGGTGCAGCGCACATACGTCTCGCGGCTCGGATGCCGATAGCAGGTCGGCACCGAGGTCTCGGGAACGGGACTCTGGTCTGTGCTCATCAGTGGCTCCGTGGGCCTTACGTGCGGCGGGCGCTCGGCTCACCCGTGGCGGGGTCTCACCGGTGACAACGTCTAACGGCGCTCGATCGTCACCGACTCGATGACGACGTCCTCCTTCGGGCGGTCCATCCGCCCGGTCGGGACCTTGCTGATGCGGTCGACGACGTCGGTGCCCTCGATGACCTTGCCGAAGATGGTGTGCCGGCCGGTCAGGTGCCGGGTGTGCGCGACGTTCGTCGTGATGAAGAACTGGGAGCCGTTGGTGCCGGGCCCCGCGTTCGCCATCGCCAGCAGGTACGGGCGGTCGAACTTCAGGTCAGGGTGGAACTCGTCCTTGAACTGGTAGCCGGGGCCGCCGGTGCCGGTGCCGAGCGGGTCGCCGCCCTGGAGCATGAAGTCGTCGATGACCCGGTGGAAGATCGTTCCGTTGTAGAGCGGCGCGTCCGACTTCTGGCCGGTGCGCGGGTCGGTCCAGGTGCGGGTGCCCTCCGCCAGCTCGACGAAGTTCGCCACGGTCTCGGGCGCGTGCTCCGGGTACAGCTGGATCACGATCTTGCCCAGCGACGTGGTGAGCGTCGCGAAGATCTCGTTGGCCACGCTGGCCGCCTCCTCTTGATGGGTTCGATGACGTTCGGTGCGCGGTCCCGGCAGGCCCGGATCCGTCACTCTCCGTTGAAGGCTCGTCACGATCGCGGTGTTTACCTCCCGTTCGCTGGGAAGGCTGCCTGACAGGACCTCGCAAACAGGGAGGTTAGCGTGTCCCTAATGATCAATATCCGCCGGAAGCCGCAGGACGAGGTCGTCGACCGGCTCGGCCGCGTCCAGCAGGCGGCCCGCCAGGGCGTCGACGCGTGCCGGCAGAGCGCCGCCGGTGCGGCCGAGCGGATCGGGCCCATCGCGAACGAACGCGTGATGGTCGCCCGCGGCTGGAGCGCACCGAGGCTGCGGCATGCGGCCCGGTACGTGGAGACCGGGCTCGCCCCGCGGGTGAGCTCGTTCCTGAGCGACGTCGCGGGGCGGGTGGAACCGCCGAAGTCGGCGGCGAAGCCCGGGCGCGGCGCCATCATGGCGATGGTGGGAGTGGTCGCCGCCGTCGGAGTCGCCGGCGCGGTGGCGACGCGGCGCGGCGCCGTCCGCGACATGGCCAAGGGGTCGGGTGAGCATGCCGGCAGCGCGACCTCGGCCGACTCCATGACGGTCAGCGGCGCCGACGCGGACGGGCAGGTGCATTCACCGCACTGAGGCTTGCGAACGCGCTGGACGCACGGGTGAAGGGCCCGGCCGCACGGCGGCCGGGCCCTTCACCGTCCCGGTGCGGACGGGAGTTGCTACCACCCGGTACGGTGAACGCCATGTCGCCGAAACGCCCCCTGCGGCAGGTGCTGGCGGCCCGCGCGAAGCAGCGGGCGCGCCAGGGCGTGCACACGGCCGTGCACCGCGCCTGGGAATGGATCCAGCGGCACGGGGAGATCACCCCGCACACGCCGGGCCGCCGCAGTTTCGCCTACCTCGGCGAGGGCGCCTGCATCGGCTTCCCGACCGGCGCGATCTACGGCGAGCCGTGGATCTCGATCGGCGACCACACGCTGGTGGGCACGCACGTGACCATCTCCGCCGGGTTCGTGCCCGGCCTCGACCTCGGGCCGGACGTCATCGTCCGGATCGGCGGGAGCTGCTCGCTCGGCCGCGGCACCCACATCGTCGGCCACCAGTCGATCGACATCGGCGACGACGTCTTCACCGGCCCGAACGTCTACATCACCGACCAGAACCACACCTACGGCGACCTGCACACCCCGATCGGGCGGCAGTGGCCGGAGAACAACCCGGTCGTGATCGGGGACGGCTGCTGGATCGGCACCGGGGCGATCATCCTTCCCGGCACCCGCCTCGGCCGCAACGTCGCGGTGGCCGGCGGCGCCGTCGTCCGCGGCGAGTTCCCCGACCACTCGGTCATCGGCGGCGTCCCGGCCAAGGTCCTGCGCAGCCACGACAAGGAGAACGGCTGGCAGCCGCCCCTGCGCACCGACCCCCTCATGTCCCTGGACGAGCTCGCGGCCCTCTCGGTGGACGGCCTGGAGGGCCTGCAGATCCTCCAGGACAGGCTGCGCGCCGAGACCGCCGCCCGCGACGGCGACGTCCTCAGCGAGGAGGCCGGCTGACCGCCGCGCACCGCCGCCCGCACGCCCCGGAAAGCGAAGAGCCCCGCACGCGAGTGCGGGGCTCTTCGGTCGTCGATCAGCTGGTGCGGGCGGTCCGGCGGTCGCCCCCGTAGGAGGAGGAGCCGCCCCGGTGGTTGCCGTGGGAGCCGCCGCCGGTCCGGGGGCCGCCGCGGCGCTCGCCGGACGAGTAGGAGCGGTGCTCGCCGCGCCCGCCCTCGCCGTCGCGGCGGCGGTTGCCGCCCTCGCGGTCGAAGGCGCGCGGGCCGCGGCCACGGCCGCGGCCGCCCTGCCGGCCCCGGCCGGCGGGCCGGCGGGGGGGGGGGGGCGGGGGGGTGGGGGGTGGGGTAGT
>NZ_JBFARL010000206.1:0-13297 GCF_040674655.1 Actinomadura sp. NPDC049753
GCGCCTCGCCGCTCGCCCTCAAGCGGGGCATCGACACGGCCGCCCAGTACGTCTCCGACCAGCTGCTGAAGTCGGCCCGCGAGGTCGAGGAGAAGAGCCGCGACGATCTGCTCCGCCACGCGGTCCGGCCCGTAGCCGCGGCGCGCGTAGGCCCGCGCGACCCGCTCCCGGCTGAGCGCCTCGTCCTCTTCGCCCCGGCCGACGAAGCGGGACGTGCGGGTGATGTTGGTGTTGACGATCCCCGGGCACACGGCGCTGACCCCGATGCCCTGGCCCTTCAGCTCGGCGCGCATGCACTCCGACAGCATCAGCACGGCCGCCTTGCTGGTCGCGTAGGCGGGCAGCGCGCGGGACGGCGTGAACGCGGCGGCGGAGGAGGTGTTGACGATATGCCCGCCCTGCCCTCGCTCCACCATCTGGTGGGCGAAGAGCCGCGAGCCGTGGAGGACGCCCCACAGGTTGACGTCCAGGACCTTGCGCCAGTCGTCGGCGCTGTGCTCCAGGAACGGGCCGGCCATGCCGATCCCGGCGTTGTTGACCACGACGTCCGGCACGCCGTGCTCGTGCATGACCGCCTTGGCGAAGTCCTCCATCGCGCCGCGGTCGGACACGTCCACCTGGAAGGCGTGTGCCGCGGGGCCGAGGAGGCCGGCGAGTTCGGCGGTGCGCTCGGCGGAGGCCCGGTCGATGTCGGCGGCGACCACCTCGGCGCCGCGTTCGGCGAAGGCCAGCGCGGTCGCGCGGCCGATCCCGCTGCCCGCGCCCGTGACGACGACGAGGGAGCCGTCGAAGGACCGCCGGCCCCCGGCCACCCTGGCCCGCTTGAGCGCGCGCGCCTCGGCGGCGGCGAGCGGGGCGCCCTGTACGCCGGCGATGTGCTCGGTCACCCAGCGGGCGACGACGTCGGGGTGGCTGCGCGGCACCCAGTGCCCGGCCTTGAGCGTGCGCAGGGACAGGTTCGGGACGCGCCCGGCCAGCCCGCCGACCAGGTGCGGCGAGACGAACAGGTCCTTGGTCGGGACGATGACCTGGGTCGGGACGTCCGTTCGCCGGTCGCGCGGGCGGCGCAGCCGCTGGAGCATGTTCGCCCGGTACAGCCCGACCCCTGCCGCGGCGTCGCGCGCCATGGTCCTGGCCGGATGGCCCTGCCGGGGCGGGACGCCCTCTCCGAGCTCCAGGGCCTTGGCGAACGGCTTCGCCATCCCGGCCCGCCACAGCAGTTCCGGCAGCACCGGCGTCTGGAAGAAGTAGATGTACCAGGAGCGGAGGCCCTGTCCGGCCGCCCGCCGCAGGTTGGCCGGGGTGGGGCGGGCCAGGTTCCGCCGTGTCCAGTGCGCGGCGTGGTCCAGGCACGGGCCGGAGATCGAGGTGAACGAGGCGAAGCGGTCCGGCTTCGTGCAGACCGCCTCCCACGACTGGATGGAGCCCCAGTCGTGCCCCACCAGGTGCACTTTGCGCTCGGGCGCGGTCGCGTCCAGGACGGCCTCCATGTCGGCCATCAGGTACTCGAACGTGTAGCGCCTGCTCCCGCGCGGACGGGACGAGGCGCCCGCGCCGCGCACGTCGTACCGGACGACGTGGAACCGCTCGGCGAGCCGCGCCGCCACCTCGTCCCAGACGGCGTGGGTGTCGGGGTAGCCGTGGACCAGCAGGACGGTCGGGCGCGACCGGTCGCCCTGCTCGTAGACGGCGAGGTCGACGCCGTCTCCGCGGACGCGCCGCCGCGCGACGGGTGGGGCGGGGTGTGTCATGCGGTCGTCTCCCGTCGGGCCCACCGGTGCACGTGGGGCAGGTCGTCGTCGAGCCAGTGCGCGTCGTCCTCGGTGACCACGAGGATCTCCTCGAACTTCACGCCGACGCCGCGGAACCCGATGTGGGGCTCGACCGCCCACAGCCCGGGCGTCGGGGGATGCTGGGACTGCGCGGCCCCGTTCCAGAGCGGGGAGCGCCCTTCCAGGCGCTCCTTGACCAGTTCGCGGCCGATGGTCTGGAGGAACCGTACACCGAATGGGAATCCCACGCGCTTCGGGAGGATCCCACCGATGACGCCGATCTGATGGCCGATGACGCGCCCCGGATACACGCGGTGTCGGCTGTCGTACCCCTGGCGCTCGATGAGCGCGTCGACCTCGGCGTAGACGTCGGCGAACGTCCGCCGTTCGCGGACGAGGCGCAGGATGAGCGCCCGGTAGCCGGCGAGGTCGGCGTCGAGCCGCTCCCAGATCCTGTTCTCGCCGAGGACGCCGCCGTACCCGATGTCGGCGGAGTAGCCGTCCCGCACCGGAGCCATGTCCAGGATGTAGGGCATGCCCTCCTCCAGGCGCGTCCCGCCGGGCAGGAACTGCGTGGGCAGCCGGAAGCCGCGGAAGGCCGACCGGTCGCCGAACCAGGCGAACGGGGTGTGCAACCAGTCGTCGACGCCGCGTGCGCGCAGCCACCGGCGCATGCGGCGGCACGCCTCGCGCTCGGTCACGCCCGGTTCGAGCGTGCCGGCGATCTCCTCGGCGCACTGGTAGCACAGGCGCTGGACGGCGCGGAATCGTTCGAGCTCCGCCGCGTCGTGCACGCGGCCGAGCGCCACTTTATTGGACACCTTGTTAATAAATCGCCGATCCGTCGCCGGGTCAAGGGCTCGCGGAGTGACGCCCGCCACCGCGGCGTCCGCGGGACCGCGCCGCGGAGCGTGACGCGGCGAGGTCTAGTAGGGGTCGTAGCCCGCGGCCCTGGCGGCGGGCGACCGTGTGAGATAGTCCAGCGCGCGGGGCGTGGAGCAGACCTTGGAGGGGTGGTGGCCCGGCCTGAGGTAGACGGGCGCCTCGCCGAGCAGGAGCCGGAAGATCCCGGGCACATGGCCCAGCCGCACCGACCGCCGGTAGGAGTGGTAGACGCGCAGCGGGGTCACCCGCCCCTTGATCGTCGGGTCCTGCTTGAGCAGGTAGAGCGAGCCGCCGATCAGCGCCCAGTACAGGAAGAACAGCGACACCACCCACGCGGCGACCCGGGTCGGGTACCGGCCGCCCATGGCCTTGTAGACGTCGAAGACCACCGAGCGGTGCTCGACCTCCTCGGCGCCGTGCCAGCGCAGCAGGTCCAGCATCGTCGGGTCCACGCCGGCCTTGTCGAGCCGGTCGTTGTCCATGATCCACTGTCCGAGGACGGCGGTGTAGTGCTCGATCGAGGCGACCGCGGCCAGCTCGAAGCGCAGCCGGCGCCGCCAGGCCCGCGGATCGCGCTCCTTCAGCGCCGCCATCTGCGCGGGGCGCTCGGCGTTGCCCCGCCCCGCCGCGTCGGTGATCTTGGAGACGTCGATGCCGGCGCGCTGCAGGATCTGGTCCAGGACGCCCTGGTGGGAGCGGGCGTGCACCATCTCCTGCCCGATGAAGCCCTTGATCTCCTCCAGCAGCCGCTCGTCCCGGATGTGCGGGCGGGCGTCCTTCACGCACTGGATGAACCACTTCTCGCCCTCGGGCAGGACGATGTGGAACGAGTTGATGATGTGGGTGGCGACCGGGTCGTTCGGGACCCAGTGCAGCGGGGTCCGCGACCAGTCGAAGGAGACGCGCCGCGGCTTGATCGGCGGATGGCGCTCGTCGATGGGCGCCGTGCCGCCTCTCGCCTGGGGCCTCGTCATGCGGTCCTCGCCTTCCACGCGTCCGGGTCGGCCGCGACGTGCCCCCGCGCCGCGCGTGTGCCATTGGCAGTGCAGTCAACTCCCGCGGCGCCCGTGGTTTCTTGAGACGAGGCCAACAAGTTACCGCTCGGTTTTCGACCCGGGGTGACAAGTGGCGCCGCTCAGAGGCCGATACGCTCCGCACCCGTGTAGACGTTCATGGTCTCGCCGCGCAGGAAGCCGACGAGCGTCATCCCCGCGTCCTCGGCGAGGTCAACGGCCAGCGAGGACGGCGCCGACACCGCCGCGAGGACCGGGACGCCGGCCGTCATCGCCTTCTGCGTCAGCTCGAACGACGCGCGCCCGCTCACCATGAGGACCGTCCCGGTCAGCGGCAGCCGCCCCTGCCGCAGGGCCCACCCGATCACCTTGTCGACGGCGTTGTGGCGGCCGACGTCCTCGCGCAGGGCGAGGAGCGCGCCCTCGGCGTCGAAGAGTCCGGCGGCGTGCAGGCCGCCCGTCCGGTCGAACACCCGCTGCGCCGCGCGCAGCCGCTCCGGCATGGCCGCCAGCACGTCCGGGGTGAGCCGCACCGGGTCGCCGGCGACCTCGTAGGGCCGGTCGGCGCGCAGCGCCTCGATGCTCGACTTGCCGCACACCCCGCAGGCGCTGGTGGTGGTGAACGCCCGCGTCATGGAGTCGTCCGGCGGCGGCACGCCGGGGGAGAGCGCGACGTCCAGGGTGTTCTGCTCCGCGGTGTCGGCGCAGTACCGCATCGCCGCGATGTCGCCGGCCCGCCCGACCACGCCCTCGGCCGCCAGGAACCCGGCGACCAGGTCGAAGTCGTGCCCCGGCGTGCGCATCGTGATCGTCAGCGGCTTGCCGGCGACGCGGATCTCCAGCGGCTCCTCCGCCGCGAGCGTGTCGGGCCTGCGCACCCGCGCCCCGGATGCGCTCAGCCGCAGCACGGGCCTGCGCACGGTGATCCGCCCCATGACCGTGACGGTACCCCGGGAACCGGCCCCAAACGAAGCCCTGGCGGGGCCGGCCTCCGCCCGGGCCAGGGCCTGTCTCGAAGTGGCCGGGACTTTGAAACACGGGCTAGTCGGGCAGCCCGCGGGGGCGGGGCGCCCGCCACCCCTGGCGCATCGCGAGGACGCGCAGCCCGAAAGCCAGGACGGCGGCGCCGGCGGTGACGGCGCCGCCGTGCAGGCCCGCGCTCTCGGCGCCCGCGGTCACGGCCGCGCCGAGCAGCGCGGGCACCGCGTACAGCTGCCGGTCGTACAGCACCGCCGGGATGCGGCCCGCCAGCACGTCCCGCAGGATGCCGCCGCCCACCGCCGTCACGATGCCGAGCAGCACCGCGTGCACCGGCGAGAGCCCGTACTCCAGCGCCTTGACCGTCCCCGTCGCGCAGAACAGCCCGAGCCCGGCCGCGTCGAACAGCAGCACCGCCGGCAGCAGCCGCGTCACCTGCGGATGCCAGAAGAACACCAGTGCCGACGCCACCATCGGCACCAGCACGTACCCGAGGTCGGTGAACGCCGCCGGGGGGACGGCCCCGATGATCAGATCGCGCAGGATCCCGCCGCCGAGCGCGGTGATCTCGGCCAGCACCACCATGCCGACGACGTCCAGCCGCTGCCGGACGGCCGCGAGCGCCCCCGACACGGCGAACACGAAGATCCCGGCGAGGTCCAGCAGCCACGCGGCCCCATGGCCGCTCACCTACGGCGGTCCGTCCGGTCGATGTTCCAGTTGGCCACCACCACCGCGAACGGCGGGATCACCAGCGCCGCCACCGTCATCGCGATCGCGGCCGGGTGCGAGTACAGCCGGACCACCGCCCAGGCCAGCACGAACAGCGTGAGGCACGTGCCCATCATGATCCCGTAGGCCAGCTTGCGACGCCTCATGCCCTCACGTTACGTCGCGCCCCGCCCCGCGGGGCGGGGTGGCGGAGGCGTACGGGAATCGAACCCGCCGTCCCGAGATCCTCGGGACCGTCGGCTTTGAAGGCCGGGGAGGCCACCAGGCGCTCACACGCCTCCGGCGGCGATCTTAGCCGGTGTAGAGGCCGTCGATGTCGGCGGCGTACTTGGTGTGCACGACGCGGCGCTTCAGCTTGAGGGTCGGGGTGAGCTCCTCGCTCTCGGCGGTCCACTCGGCGGTGAGCAGGCGCCACCGCTTGACCTGCTGGACGCGGGCGAGCCGGGCGTTGGCGTCCTCGACGGCCCGGGCGACCTCCTCCAGGACGAGGGGGTGGTCGGCGAGGGCGGCCAGGTCGGTGGTGTCGACGCCGTGGGCGGCCGCCCAGACGGGCGCGACCTCCCCGTCGAGGGTGATGAGCGCGACGACGTAGGGGCGGCGGTCGCCGAAGGCGAGGGCCTGGCCGATGAGCGGGTGCTCCTTGAGGCGGTTCTCCACCAGGGAGGGGGCGATGTTCTCGCCGCCGGCGGTGATGATCAGTTCCTTCTTGCGGTCGACGACGGTGAGGAAGCCGTCCGCGTCCAGGCGGCCGATGTCGCCGGTGTGCACCCAGCCGTCGGCGTCGATGAGGCCGGCGGTGGCGTCGGGGCGGTTCAGGTAGCCGGGGGTGCAGGTGGCGCCGCGGACGAGGATCTCGCCGTCGTCGGCGAGCCTGAGCTCGACGCCGGGGAACGGGCGGCCGACGGTGCCGAGCTTGAAGGAGTCGGCGAGGTTGGCGGTGACGGCGCCGGTCGTCTCCGTCATCCCGTAGGCGTCGAAGATCTTCAGGCCGAGCCCGGCGAAGAACCGGGCCACCTCGACGGGCAGCGGCGCGGCGGCGCTGGAGGCCTGGCGGACGCGGTCCAGGCCGAGGAGGGCGCGCATGGGGGTGAGGACGGCCTGGTCGGCCCGCTCGAAGGCCTCGGCGATCTGCGGGGTGAGAGTGTTGCCGTGCTCCTGCGCCGTGACGTACGCGCGGCCGGCGTCCAGGGCGGCGGCGACGGCCCGCTTCTTCGCCTCGTCCCGCTCGGCCGACAGCACCGCCTGGATGCCGGCCATGATCTTCTCCCAGACGCGCGGGACGCCGAAGAAGGAGTGCGGCCGCACCTCGCCGAGGATCGTCGTCAGCTGGGCCGGGTCGGGGCAGAAGTGGATGTGGGAGGCCAGCCGGACCGGCAGGTAGTAGCTCAGCACCCGGTCGGCGATGTGCGCGAACGGCAGGTAGGAGATGCCGGCGGGGTGCTCGGGCAGGACGGAGCTGCGCTCGACCATCTCCGCCTCGTGCAGCGCCATCGAGTGCGTGATCAGGACGCCCTTGGGGTCGCCGGTGGTGCCGGAGGTGTACAGCAGCGTGGCGGTGTCCCCGGGCCCGACCGCCTGCCAGCGCCGGTCGACCGCGAGCGGGTCGGCGGCCAGCTCGCGGCGGCCGAGCTCGGTGAGGGCCTCCCAGCTGAGGAAGCGGTCGCCGGGCGGGCAGGCGGCGGGGTCCACCACGATGATCTTGCGGAGGTCCGGGAGGCGGTCCAGGACGGGCAGCCAGCGGCCGAGCTGGTCCGCGCCGTCCAGCACGGCGTACCTGGCCGCGCAGTCCGCGGCGACGAACGCGATCTGGTCGGGCGCGAGCGTCGCGTACACCGTGGTGGGGACGCCGCCGGCGTGCACGGCGCCGAGGTCGGCCAGCACGTGCTCGGAGCGGTTCGGCATCATCAGCGCGACGACGTCGCCGGCCTCCAGGCCGAGGGCGGCGAACCCGGCGGCCGTCTCCAGCGCGCGGGTCCGCGTGTCCGCCCAGGTGAGCGTGCTCCACTCGCCGCCGGTCCGGTCGGAGTAGGCGGGCCTTCCGCCGTGCCGTGCGGCGGTCGCGGCGAGGGCGGTGCAGATCGTCTGCCCCGCGACGGCCCGGTCGAGGTCGGCCCGCTGTTCCTGGATCCCCATGTCGCCCCTCGTGGTAGGTGGCCGAAGTAAGTGATGACTTGCAAGAAGGAGATCGCATCACGCCGAACCGGGTTCGGACAAGGGGTTCGGGGGTTTTCGGCGCTGGTCGCGGGCCCGGTCGGCGATCGGTGACCGGGCGCGTACCGTCCGTTTGTTGATCATTTGAGGTAGTTGTGCGTTAAATTCAGCGGTGACCCGACTCGCCCCCGTGGCCCGCCTGACGCAGTACGCGCGCGGCGGCGGCTCCAGCAAGCTTCCGCCAGGGGAACTGGAGCGGGTCGTGGCCGGCCTCACCGGCGGGGACGACGCCCTCCTCGTCGGCGGCCCCGACGGCGACGGCGCCGCCGTGCTGCGCCTCGACGGCGGCCGGGCCGTGGTCTCCACCGCCGACTTCCGCACCCCCGTCGTCGACGACGCCTACGACTGGGGCCGGATCGCCGCCGCCAACGCGCTCTCCGACGTCTACGCCGTCGGGGGCGTGCCGCTGATGGCCCTGAACCTGCTCGGCTGGCCCGCCGACGCGCTGCCCGCCGAACTGGCCCGCGAGGTGCTGCGCGGCGGGCGGGACATGGCGGCCCTGGCCGGCGTCGCGATCGCCGGCGGGCACAGCATCGAGGACCCCGAGCCGAAGTACGGCCTCGCGGTCACCGGCACCGCCGACCCGGACCGCCTGCTGCGGCTGGACGCGGGCCGTCCCGGCGTCCCGCTCACGCTGACCAAGCCGCTCGGGGTCGGCGCGCTCAACGCCCGGCACCGGGCGACCGGGGAGGTGTTCCCGCACGCGGTCGCGGCCATGACGGAGCTGAACGCGGCGGCGGGCCTGGCCGCCCTCGAGCGCGGCGCCGCGTGCGCCACCGCCGTCTCCGGCTTCGGCCTGCTCGGCCACCTGTACAAGCTGGCGCGGGCGAGCGGCGTCACCGCCGTCGTGGACGCCTCCGCCGTCCCCTGCCTCGACGGCGCGCGCGCCGCCGTGCGGGACGGTTTCGTGCCCGGCGGCACCCGCCGCAACCTCGCGTGGGTGTCGCCGCACACCCTCTTCCGCCGGATCGCGGAGGAGGAGCGGCTGCTGCTCGCCGACGTCCAGACCTCCGGCGGGCTGCTGGTCGCCGGGGAGATCCCGGGCGCGCCGGTCGTCGGGGAGCTCGTCGGCCGGGGGCGGCACACCCTCGTCGTCCGCTAGCGCCGCCCGGCCGTCCGGCCCGCGCCGCCCGTGTCGCCGATCGAGGTGGCGGGTAGGTTCCCGGCACGGCCTCATCGGGGGGCGGGGGAGGCGAGGCATGACCATCGGCGGACTCGTGGCCGCCGCCGTCCTGGGCGCCGCCATCGGTGCCCTGGGCAGGCTCGTCGTGCCGGGCCGCGAGACCATGCCGGCGTGGCTGCTGATGGCGGCCGGCGTCGTCGCGGCGTTCGGCGGGACGGGCCTGGTCCACCTGTTCAGCCTCGGCGACGGCGGCTGGAACCTGTGGGAGGCGCTCTTCCAGATCCTCCTCTCGGTGGCCGCCGTCGTCCTGGTGGCGGCGTTCTGGCCGAAGCGGACCGGCCGCGACCCGTGACGCCCCTGCGCGGCGGTTCCTACGCCCGGCGCAGCACGGGGCGCAGGCCCTCCAGCACGTCCGGGTCCTCGATCGTGGACGGCACGGTCACCTCCTGCCCGTCGGCGATGCCCCGCATGACGCCTCGCAGGATCTTGCCCGACCGCGTCTTCGGCAGCGCCGGCACGACGGAGATCTCCTTGAGCGCGGCGACGGGCCCGATCTGCTCGCGCACCATCGCGACCAGTTCGGCGCACACCTCGCCCGGCTCGGCCAGGATGCCGCTCTTGAGCACGACCAGCCCGCGCGGCACCTGCCCCTTGAGCGCGTCCTGCACGCCGATGACGGCGCACTCGGCGACGGCCGGGTGGGAGGAGATGACCTCCTCCATAGTCCCGGTGGACAGCCGGTGCCCGGCCACGTTGATCACGTCGTCGGTGCGGCCCATCACCCAGACGTAGCCGTCCTCGTCGATGTGCCCGCCGTCGCCGGTCAGGTAGTGGCCGGGGAACTTCGTCAGGTACGACTCGACGAAGCGCTCGTCGTCCTGCCACAGCGTGGGCAGCGTGCCCGGCGGCAGCGGCAGCCGGATCGCGATGTCGCCGTCGGCGCCGGGCGGGACGGGCGAGCCGTCCGGGCCGAGGACCCGCACGTCGTACCCGGGCACCGGCACCGACGGCGACCCCGCCTTGACCGGCATCGGCTCCAGCCCGCGCAGGTTCGCCACGATCGGCCAGCCGGTCTCGGTCTGCCACCAATGGTCGATCACCGGGCGGTCCAGGACGCGCGAGGCCCACCGGTAGGTGTCGGGGTCGAGGCGCTCGCCGGCGAGGAACAGCGTCTCCAGGGCGGACAGGTCGTGCCCGGCGAGCAGCGCGCCCTCGGGGTCCTCCTTCTTGATGGCCCGGATCGCGGTCGGCGCGGCGAACAGCGCCTTCACCCGGTGCTGCGCGGCCACCCGCCAGAACGCGCCCGCGTCCGGCGTCCCGACCGGCTTGCCCTCGTACAGCACGGTCGTGCAGCCGCTGAGCAGCGGCGCGTACACGATGTAGGAGTGCCCGACGACCCAGCCGACGTCGGAGGCCGCCCAGAACACGTCGCCCCGCCCCACGCCGAACACGTTCTCCATCGACCAGCGGAGCGCCACCGCGTGCCCGCCGTTGTCGCGCACGACGCCCTTCGGCCGCCCGGTCGTGCCGGAGGTGTAGAGGATGTAGAGCGGGTCGGTGGCGGCGACGGGGACGCACCCGGCGGGCTCGGCGGCCGCGACGGCCTCGTCCCACTCCACGTCCCGCGGGCGGACGAGGTCGGCGTGCAACTGCTCGCGCTGCCGGATCACGCACCGCTCGACCTTGTGCCGGGCCAACTCCAGCGCCCGGTCCAGCAGCGGCTTGTAGGGGACGACCCGGCCCGCCTCGATCCCGCAGGACGCCGACACGACCGCCTTCGGGCGGGCGTCGTCGATGCGCACCGCCAGCTCCCGTGCCGCGAACCCGCCGAAGACCACCGAGTGCACGGCGCCGAGCCGCGCGCACGCCAGCATCGCGATGACCGCCTCGGGCACCATCGGCAGGTAGATGACCACGCGGTCGCCGCGGTCGACGCCCAGCGCGCGCAGCGCCCCGGCGAACCGCGCGACATGGCCGGTCAGCTCCCGGTAGGTGTAGGTCCGCACGGTCCCGGTGACCGGGCTGTCGTAGATCAGCGCGGCCTGGTCGCCGCGGCCCTCCTCGACGTGCCGGTCCAGCGCGTTGTCGCAGGTGTTGAGCTCACCGCCGGTGAACCACCGGTAGAAGGGCGGCGCCCCGTCGTCCAGCACCCGGTCCGGCGGGACGAGCCACCGCACGTCCCGTGCCGCCAGCCCCCAGAAGCGGGTCGGATCGGCGATGCTGCGTTCGTACGCGGCCGCGTAGGCGCCCATGTCGTCCTCCCGGTGACGGGTCCTGGCCCGGATCTGCGCGGAGGCCCGGACCGGCGTCGCCGCGATTCGGGCCGCACCCCTATAGGGCATGGCGCGGGGCCGGTTCGTCAAGGGCCCGCGCCGCCGGGCGGGCTCTACCCGGGGTGGCGCAGGGCGTGCGCGACGGCGATGAGGGCGGCCAGCGCCGCCCCCGCGGAGACGACCCAGAAGCACAGCTCGTAGGCGCCGAGGGAGGGGACTCCGGCGCCCGCGGCCCGTCCGGCCAGGATCGACGCCGTGACGGCGCCCGCGACGCTGCCGCCGGTGGTGCGGACGAGCGAGTTGATGCCGCTGGCGATCCCGCTCTGGTCCATCGGGACGTGCCGGACGGCGAGCGTGCCGAGCGCGGCGTAGGCGATCCCGAACCCGACGCCCTGGATGGCGCTGAACGCGAGCATGTCGTACCCGTGCGAGTTCGACACCGCGAGCCACGCGTAGCACAGCCCGGCGAACGCCGACCCGATCGCGAGGGTGTACGCGGGGCCGAGGCGCGCCGCGAGGCGCCCGGCCATCGCCGAGAACACCAGCATTGTCACGGTGCTCGGCAGCATGTAGAGCCCGACGTCCAGCACCGAGCCGCCGAGCCCGTACCCGACCTCCTCCGGCCGCGCCTGGACGAAACCGGCGATCAGCGTGAAGGCGGCGAACATCGAGAAGCCGAGCAGCGCCGAGACGACGTTGGCCGACAGGGACCGGGGGCCGACCAGCAGGCCCAGCCGCACCAGCGGCGCGCGGACCCGCAGCTCGACCGCCACCCAGACCGCGCACAGCGCGGCCGCGGCGCCGAACAGCGCCAGGACCCCGCCGGACGTCCAGCCCCAGGCGTTGCCCTCGCTGATGCCGAGCAGGAGGCAGACCAGCCAGCAGGCGAGCAGGGCCGCGCCCGGCAGGTCCGGCCGGCCGCCGGCGCGGACGCCGACGTCGCGCGCCGTCGCGGCGACCAGCACCAGCCCCGCCGCCGCCAGCGCGGCGGCGATCCAGAACACCGGGTGGTGGCTGCCGGTGCGGGTGGCGATCAGCCCGGTCACGATCATGCCGGCGCTGCCGCCGACGCCCATGGTGGCGCTGACGATGCCGATCGCCGTGGTCACCCGCTCGGCCGGGAACGTGTCGCGGATCATGCCGATGGCGAGCGGGATCAGCGCCGCCGAGACGCCCTGCAGGGCGCGCCCGGCGATCAGCACCGGCAGCGTGCCGGACACCGCGCACAGCACCGAGCCGGCCAGCAGCAGCGCGAGGGCGAGCAGGATCATCCGCTTCTTGCCGTACATGTCGCCGAACCGCGTCAGCAGCGGGGTGGCGACGGCGCCGGCCAGCAGGGACGCGGTGAACACCCACGTCACGTCCGTGATGGGGGCCTCGAAGCGGGCCATGAGCTGCGGCAGCAGCGGAAGCACGAGCGTCTGCTGCACCGACACGACCATCCCGGCGGCGGCGAGCGCGAGCAGGGTGGGGCCGGTGGGCCGGGCGGCCGCTGCGCCGGCTCCCGGCGCCGCCGGGGCGCCTGTGCTCCGAGCCGCCGGGGCGCCGGTCATGCGAACCTCCCGCATCGGCCGGTCGCCGGACCCGGCGCGCGGCATGTAGTTACTTACCCTAAATAAGTGTAGAGCGGGCCAATCGCACCTTGATGTCCGCCGGTCCGGCGCGACGCGCCAGCGCGTCGCGGTTTGCGCGGGGCCCGGGCGTCCCTAGGGTTGCCTTTCGTGGACCTTCGTCTGCGCAACTCCCGCACCACCCTCCGAACCGCCGCCCCCCGCACCGCCACTCCCCGCACGGCCCGTTCTCGCGCGGCCATCGGCGTTCAGGCCCGGAAAGGACGCTGATGCACGTCGTCACCACCGCCGGACACGGTGGGCACGGCAAGTCGGCGCTCGTGCGCGCCCTCACGGGCAGGAGTCCCGGCGAGACGGGCGCCTGGACGGAGCTGCCCTCGGGGAGGCACGTCGCGTTCATCGACGCGCCCGGCGACGAGCGGTCCGTTCCGGAGTGGCTCGCCGGGGCGGCGCCCGCGTCCGCGGTCCTGCTCGCCGTCGCCGCCGACGAGGGGTGGATGCCGCAGACCCGCGAGCACCTGGAGGCCCTCTCCGCGCTCGGCCTCCGGTCCGGCGTCATCGCGGTCACCAAGGCCGACGCCGCCGACCCCGGGCCCGCGCTGCGCCAGATCCGCGAGCGGCTGGCCGGGACCGCGCTGCGCGGTGCGGAGGCCGTCGCGGTGAGCGCCGCCACCGGCGCCGGGGCTGGGACGTGCCCATGGCGACGTACGGGCCGGGCGACAGCTCGCTGGACCACTCC
>NZ_JBFARL010000207.1:0-13262 GCF_040674655.1 Actinomadura sp. NPDC049753
TCGGCTGGAGCGAACGAATGACGGGTCAGAAGCCTGAGTTCCGCATGTTCGCCTAGCTTCGGCGGCATGGACCGATGGAACAACTCATCCGGTGTCGACCGGGTCGGTCTCCCCGAGCCAGTCCGCGATCCTCTCGCGGACCTGCTCCAGGGAACCCGCGAGCAGGTCGCCGTACTCGGGCTCCGGGAACCGCGCCTGGGACGACCGCGCGGGATCGTCCGGAAGCACGGCGACGAACCCGCGGACCCGCACGCGGCGCGGCACCACCTTGCGGATCTCCTTCACCGCGGCACCGATGCCGGTGTCGCCGCCGGGGAACGGGCGTCCGATGGTCGTGAGCGCGCCCTTGCCCGTCCAGGCGTAGGCCCCGGCGGGCCAGCGGCGGGCCATGACGACGGCGAGCCGGTCGCCCCGCAGCACGACGTGCTCCACATAGTGCATCGCCTGCCCGGACGGCTGCGGCGCCGTGAGCGCGTGCACGATCCGGACCCCGTCGAGCCGGGCGAGCCGCTCCAGCCCGGCGGCGCTCTCCCGCGCCACCACCTGCCGGGCGAGGTCGTGGTCGAGCCCCGCTCCCGGCACGTTGAAGATCTGGTAGTCGAGCGACTCGGGGGCGATCAGCCGGTCCAGTTCGCGGCCCTTCCGGACGAGGTGCGGCGTCGCGGCCAGCCCCGCGCCCCCCACGGCGAGCCCCAGCAGCACGCCGCAGAGCGTCCAGCGAGCACCGCCCTTCGTCTCGGCGGCGGCGAGCACGGCGCCCCCGGCGAACGTCAGCACGCACACGGCCCAGAGCCAGGACAGGGACCGCAGCGTGGGCTCCAGGGCGATGAGCGGCATGGCGACCACGGGGAAGGCCAGCAGGAGGAGGAACCCGAGCGGAAGCCCCGCGGGCCACAGAGCGAACACCGCGACCAGGGACACCACCGTCCAGGCGGCGACGGCCGCCACCCGGTACCAGTGGGAGCCGAACCGGGGGCGGACGCGCAGGGCGGAACCCGGCGAGGGCGCCTGCGGTTTCGTGAAGGAGGGACCGGGCGGCGGTGTGCCGGAGGGGCCTCCGGATCCCGCGCCTTCCTGCCGTCCCCCGCTCCCCGGCCCGGGCCCCGGCCGCGGTCCGGGATCGGGGGCCGGGTCGGGTTCCGGTCGGGAGCGAGGCGGCTCGGGCGGGGCCGTCCGGTCGCGAGCGTCGTACGCGGCACGGGACGCAGGGTCCTTCAACGTGTCGTACGCCGTCTTGACCAGCCGGAACAGGCCGGAGGTGCCGCTGGCGTCGGGATGCACCGCGCGCATCGCCCTGCGGTACGCCCGCGTGATCTCCTCCGGCGTCGCGGTCCGCTCCACGCCGAGGAGTTCGTAGTAGTCCGGCTGATCGCTTCTCATCTCATCCCACTCGTCATCGGTCGTCCCTCCCGACCGTCCGCTGTTCACGCCCCGCGGCTGGCCGGGAGCCGGCGGTGAGCGAAGACGGGCGGGGAGGATCGTTCCTCCCCGCCCGGCTCACTGGGTGCGCCTCGCAGCGCGTGGTCAGTTCTCCGCCGCGGGAACCGCCCAGAGGGTGATCATCGTGGCGGCGAACGTGGCGGCCCCCGCGATGACGCAGGGGATGACGACCTGCCAGGCCGGGAACGTGGACATGGCGATGGCGGCCAGGCCCAGCGGGCTGAAGGCGGCGGTGAAGACGCCCCCGATCACCACGCCCAGCACGGGGTGGTGATACCCGCGCCACGTCCGGCGCAGGGACTGGACCGTCTGCGCGGTCCTGGTGTAGAGGATGATCACGCAGACGATGAACGGAACGGTCACCGCGTCGAACGCCCACAGCAGCAGGAAGCCGGCCACGGCGGGGTAGAGCGCGAGAAGGAAGATCTCCTTGCGGTAGTTCGTCCAGCTCGCGAGGAGTTCGATCTCCCTGGCCCGCGGGACGTCCGCGTGCTTGCGGAGCCACGGGAGGCGGAGCACCGCCAGGAAGAGCAGGGCGGTGACGCCGGTCGTCGCCGTGATCAGGCCGAAGGCGCTGTTCACGCCCAGCAGCGTCCGCCCCGAGGGGACGTAGAGCACGGTCGCCCCGACGACGAGCCACGCCAGCGCGGCCAGCAGGGCCCGGCCTCTGGGAGGCCTGGTTGATTTGGTTCTGGACATGTTCGTCCTCGCTTTCCGTTGAGACGGGATCTGCCGGTCCCGAGGACTCGGCAGGCAATGACGACCGTGCGAAGCGGAAGGGGAACGGCAACCGCCCCGACGCGGGAGCCGGCCGCGCGGCCGGAAAAGGTGAGCGCCCCGGTGGGGACGGCGGAAAGCCGCCCCCACCGGGGCACCGGGGTAGGGCTCACTCCGATGCGGTCATCGCACGAAGTAGAGCTCTTGGAGCAGGTCGCCGGTCGGGACCCGCGCGCCCTTGGCGGAGTCCTCGGCCTTGAGGACGATCACCCCGCCGGGGTCCCCGCGGAACCGGGCGAAGGGACCGTCCGGTCCCGGCGTCCCGCCGAGGATCTTGCCCAGCGGCCCGATCGCCGCCATCCGAGCCGCGTCGTCCGGCCGGTGGAGCCGCGCGAAGTCCTCGGCCATGCCGATCATGCTGCGCGCGGCGCTCGGCTCGTCGACCACGACTGCCAGGCCGTCCCTGCCGCAGGTCAGCAGGTTGACGACGTCGGCCGCGCGGACGAGCCCGGTGGGATCGTCCATCCAGTGCAGGACGAACTCCCAGAGTTCGTCCGACTGGGACAGCTCGCCGTAAAGGCCGAGCGCTGACGGCTTCTCGCCCCGGACGACGGCCGCTTCGAGCCGGCTCCCGACGTCGTGAAGCGCGTCGTACAGGAGCACCTGCACTCGGTGCAGGTACTCGCCCAGCATCTCTTCGAGGATTCCGACGAACCGTTTCTGCCAGTTACGGCGGTCCTCCCTCGTCTCCGCGATCCAGGTGGCGCACAGTTCGGGTGAGACGAGGTTGTGGTGCAGCGCGGGGAGCAGCGGAAGCCAGTGCTCCTCGGCGGGAAAGCGGAACATGATGCGCACCGCGGGCCCGTGGTCGGGCAGGGCGCGAACCAGCTTCGCGACACTGCCGGCGAAGAGCCAGAGCGACTCCCGTGTCCCCAGCAGAGTGGCGCCGGGCTCGAACTCGATGGACTCGACGGGTTCGTTCGTCGTCGCCAGGAAGCGCCCGGAGGCCAGCGACTCCAGCGGAACCGTGGACTTCGACGTCCGCGCCACCGGACGGCGCCGACCGCGCAGGCTGCCGGCGCCCACCAGGAGGGTGATGACCCCGGGTGTGGACTTGAACGCGTGGTCGAGGTCGCCTCCGATCCACCAGTGGTCCACGTCCTCGCCGTTGCGGTATCCCGCGAAGGCGAGGCGCTCCAGACCGGTCGGGGCGGTGTGGACGACGGCCTCGGGCTGCGGGAAGACGCCTCCCAGGCCGAGCCCGTCCACGAGGATCTCCAACCGGCGGCACGCCTCCCGCGAGGCGCCCTGCAGCGGCAGGCTCGGCCCGCCGACCTCGCGCCGCAGGCCGGCGTGCTCGCCGCCCGCCGCCAGCGCGACCGGCTTGAGGACTTGCGGAACCTCCGGCACCTCCTGGCACCAGGAATCCGCGACGTAGCGCATGATCGGTTCTGACATGTGCCGTCCCTCTTTCTTCTTTGTCGTCGCTCGCCCGCACGCTCCGCGCGGACGGCCCGGTCCGAGGACCGGGCAAAGATGACCGTGCCGTGCCCGACGCGTCCGGCAATGCCGCCGAAGCCGTCAGCGGGACGGAGACGCGATGTGGGACGGAGACGCGATGCGGGACGGAAACGCGATGCGGGACGCGTCTAGACGGAACCGAAGAGCTGCGTCCAGTAGGTGCCCGCCGTCCCGCCCCCCTGGAAGCCGACCCCTATGTGGGTGAAGTCGGGCTTGAGGATGTTGGCGCGGTGCCCGGGACTGTCCATCCAGCCCTGGACGACCTCGGCGGGGGAGCGCTGGCCGCACGCGATGTTCTCGCCGATGCCGAGGTGCGTGGAGCCCGCCGCGCGGGCGCGGTCCCAGGGCTGCGTCCCCTCCGGGGAGGTGTGGGAGTAGAAGCGGCGGACGGCCATGTCCTCGCTGTACGCCTGGGCGGCCGCGGTCAGCCGCGGATCGTCGGCGAGCGGCCGTAGCCCGTGGGCGGCGCGGTGGGCGTTGGTGAGGGAGACGACCTCGGCGGCGAAGCGCGACCGGCCGGCCGAGGAGAACGGCGTCGCCCACAGGATCGTCCAGTAGAGGTCGCGATCGCGGCCCCTTCCGGCGGCGTGGCCTATGCCGACGTCGCGGAGCTCCCCGTTGCGCAGGGCGTCCACCGGCTGTCCGCCGTCCAGGTGGTACTGCGTGAACTCCTCCAGCGAGCGCGGCCCGGACACGAACTGCTCGTCGATGGTCAGATAGACGTAGCCGTGCTGGGTGACCTGGTCGAAGACCGACATGCCGTCCGGTCCGTCGGCGTCGAGCCGGCGTTGCGCGGCCATGACGGCGGCGTGCGCCTGCGCGGCCGCGGTGAGCCGTCCGTCCAGCGTGACGGGCGGCAGTCCGCTCCGGGCGCGCCGGGAGTTGACCTCGCGGGCGAAGGAGTCCAGATGCCGGACGGACACCGGCGGCAGGGCGGGGCGGCGGGAGACGGCCGGCGGCGGTGGAGGCGGAGGCGGCGCGACCGGGTGCGGAGGCGGCGCGGCCGGTGGCGGGGGAGGCATGACGGGTGGCGGGGGAGGGGCCTGGGCGCCGTCGTCGGTGACGTCGACGCCGAAGTCGCGGGCGAGCCCGGCCAGGCCGTCGGCGTACCCCTGGCCGATGGCGCGCAGCTTCCACTGGTCTCCGCGCCGGTAGATCTCCACGAGGAGCAGGACGGTCTCCGTCGCCGGGCGCGGCGGGCTGAACCGGGCCACCACCGCGCCGTTGCTTCCGACGGCCCGCAGCGCGGGGGCGGGCAGGCGGCTCAGCGGAGTCCCGGGATCGGCCGCGCTGATGACCACCGTGACCCGGCTGGCCCCGGCCCGCAGCCGCGCCGGTTCCACCACGACGGCTCCGGCTCCCAGGCGGGCGCCCGGAGCGGAGGGCTGGTTGTAGAAGACGAAGTCGTGGTCGCCGCTCACCTTCCGGTCGTCGCCGGTGATCAGCGCGGACAGGTCGAACGGCCCCGGCACCTCGATCGAGATCGTTCCGCCGGGCAGCGCGAGGTTCCCCCCGGCCATCAACTCGCGCATCGCACACCCCCGTCAGAAGAGGCCGTCCACACGAAGGGGAGGTGCCGGACGACCGCGCCGAGCGAACACAAAGGGTTCGTCCAAGACCGTACGAAGCTGTGGTGAAGCGGCAAACGAGTGACCCCCGGACATGCGTCCGGGGGCCCGGTCCCCGCCTAGGCGGGGACCGACTCAGGCGGCGTGGCCGAAGCTACGCCGCAGGCACCGCAGCCACCAGGGCGCGGTGTGGAGCTCCAGCTCGCGGACGAACTGGAGTGCGCCGGCCGGCCCGTCCACGACGATGTCGGCCAGATCTTCGAGGGGCTGGTAGCCCTTCACGGCCACCTTGAGGACGGGGATGCCCAGACCTCGCAGGTAGTCGAGCAGGAGGAACACGCCCATGTCGGGCGCGCTGTCTCCCACGTAGATGAAGTACGGGCTCTGCAGGGAGGGCACGAACGTGGTACCGGACGCCTCCAGGGACGCCCAGATCTGCTCGTAGACCTCCTGCTCGACCGGGGAGAACTCCCCGACGAACCCCTCCATCACCTCGGGCGGCAGGAACTGCCGGGCGAAGCAGGCGGCCGACACCTTCTTGCTCATGCCCAGGGGGCTGAGCTCGACCACCAGGTTGCCCGGGTGGTACGCCAGAAGGTGCTGGTCGGCCAGCGACTTGTGTCGGTCGAGCAGCAGCTCGACCGCCTTCTTGTCGTCGTCGGCCGTCCAGTGGGTGGCGACGGCGTGGGTCTTGCGCTCGACGCTGTACGGCAAGCCGTCCAGCTCCGAGTTCGCCTGTTCGAGCCCGGCCGGAACCGGGACCAGGTCGACCTGCTGGCCGTCCTGCCACCTTTCGGCGCCGAACTGGCACCAGGCCACGACGCCCCGGACGAGCATCCCGAAGGACCGGAGCTGCTCGGAGGCCCGCCCGGTCAGGTAGGCCATCATGAACAGCCGGCGCCTCCCGAGCCGGGAGAACAGCCGGGGGATCTGGCAGAGCACGAGCGGCCGCCTCGGCCACCGCACCGGGTGCCAGAAGGACCCGTCGAGGTCCACCAGCAGGATGGTCCGCCGGATGTTGAGCAGGATCTCGTTCAGCGCGATCCGCCCCGCCGTCGTCCTGACGGTGAAGCAGGCCATGCCGTCGGCGTCCCGCATCGGACGGGTGAGGCCCAGGAAGAACTGAACCACCCGCTGCACCGCCCTTACGGCGGTGTTATTGGAGTCTCGGGTTTCCGAGGCTCCGCGCGCCCTTTTACGCACAGGGCACACCCCTTCCGTGTTCTTTGGTTTTGTGGCGTCCGCGACGCCACTCGGATGAGACCGCCCTGACGAAGCCAGGGGCGCTCTCACCTCAGACCGTCCCTGACCAGGCGCGGGGCGCAAGTCGGATCCCGTCCGGCGGACGGCGGCGCGAGCGCCGAACGCCCGAAAGCCCGGCGGCACAGTGCCTGTGCCGGTTCATGAGGATGTTCGGGTTGCCGCCGCGCCGTGTCCCAGGACGGTCAACTGTGCCGACTCATCAGTCGGGCTCGTCGGCCCTCAGGGCAGGCGAGACACAACAACCGCCCGGCTTCGCGCCGGGCGGCACGCAATGCACAGGAAGGGACCAATCGTGTCCACGAAAATCGCTGTGGCTGGAACCGGCCACGGTCCCAGCCCCCTCCGGAGGCGGGCGGCGACGGCGCTGCTCATCGCCATGTTCCTCCAGGGCGTGGGAGGCGCGCTCACCACGGGTTCCGTCCCGTTGGCGGCGGCCACCCTCATCGTCCTCGGCGGGACGCCCCTCCTCTTCGGCTACACGAGCCTCGCGTACCGGCGCTACGGGCGTTCCATGTTCAGCATGGGCGCCTTCGGGCAGGAGGAGACGACGATCTTCAAGACGCTGCGCAGGGGCGGGTTCACCGTCGACGCGGCGGCGCTCAGGTGGATCTTCGTCGGTGTCATCGGGCTGACCAGCCTGGGCATCAACATCGGGATCGCCGAGGCCGACAGCATCATCGGCACCGGCCCCCGGACCGCCGTCCAGACGCTGGGCACGCTGCTGGCGGGCGTCCTGACCTTCGTGGTCTGGCAGCCCCGCCGGTGGAACCAGGTGGTCCTGCGGTTCATGCTGTTCGGTTCGATCGTCTTCGCGGTCGCGCTGTTCAGCAACGGCGGGAACATCGAGACCCGCGGGCTCGTGTGGGCCGGCGTCGTCGGTCTGCACATGTTCATGGTCCAGAAGGCGCTGACGGCCTTCGGCACCGAGGCGTCCGAGGACGACGAGGTGAACAAGGAGCTGAGCCAGCGGTACCGGGACGTCGGCATGACGCTCGCGAACGGCATCACGCTCGGCCTCATCGTTCCGTGGGCGCTGCTGAACGACAGCTTCCCCACCCCGGACAAGTTCGCGGGTGCGCTGCTGCCGGTGCCGGCGCTCTACGCGCTGATCCCGCTCTGCGTGATGTTCCTCCCGGTCCTGCTCATGAACTGGGCCCGGAACCACCTGCAGGAGACCGAGCAGGCGATGCTCTCCTCGACGGCCCCCATCGCGGGTGCCTTCGCGGCGCTCCTGCTGTCCTTCATCGGCTGGGCCAACACCCCGTCGCTCGACGGCGGGCAGTGGGTCGGCATGTGGATGGTCTTCGGCGCCGCCCTCGCGGCGGGGATCGACGTCGCCGTCCACGCCAAGCTCGACCAGAAGGACACCGAACTGGCGTACGTGTGGGGCCAGCTCACCGAGGCGAACACCCGGATCACCGGGCTGATCACCGAGGCCGGGCAGGCGAACGACAGGTGCGCCGAGGCGACCCGCCTGTACCAGGAGGCGGACGCCAAGGTGCGTGAGACGGAGGCCAAGCTGCGCGAGGCCGACGCCGAGCGCCAGCGGCTCCAGACCGAGCTCGACGCCAGGAACGCGGAGGCCCAGCCCCCCGCGGCCAACGGCGCCAGGTCGGTCAAGTACAGCCAGGTCACGGGCCTGGTCGGCAGCCGGGACGGGATCCGTTTCGAGCACGCCGGCGGGCTCACCGTCGAGAGCGGCGGCGTCGTGATCGAGACCAAGGGCGTCCAGGGGGCCTCCGTCGACAACGGCGGGAGCTTCACGGGCGGCCGGGTCGAGAGCGGCGTCGTCAAGTGCGACGGCCGTGAGTTCCGGTTCCTGGGAGGCGAGGCCGTGCAGGCCGACCCCGACGGGAACTACCGCATCGAGCGGGTGGCCTACGGCGACTCGATCGGCGCTCCGAGCGCCGAGTAGAGCCGCCGTCCCAGATTTCCGGCCTTAACCGGCACCGCGTGGAAGCGGATGCGAGGTGAGGGCCGGCCAACCCTCTCTCGCGTTCGGCGAAACGTGGTGTCGGCCTCGGCAGACGCCGCGGTCAGCCGAGTGTGGAGCGAGGGTCGGCCAACCCTTCTCCGCACTTCGGTGAACCGCAGCGTCGGCCTTGGCAGGCGTCACGGCGAATCGGGTGCGAGGTGAGGGTCGGCCAACCCTCCTTCGCGTCCGGTGAAACTGTGGCGTCCGCCTGGCGGGCACCTCGGTGCAGTCGGATGAGAGGAGGGTCGGCCAACCCTCCGTCGAATCCGACGCACCGTACGTGTCCGAGCCGAGTGCGGCACGGAATCTTATGTGAGGGTCGGAGGCTGGCCGCCTCCGACCTGAGCAGCGGGCGGAAGGGAGCGCCACTCCCCTCTGCTTCTCGATGGTCGTCCGGGGGAAACCCCGGACGGCCATCACCTCTCAACGGCCGGTCTCCCCAGACCGGCCGTTCTCGTTTTCCGGAGCCGCTTCGTCGCCGTCCTGCCGTGATCGCGACCCTGTGCTCGGGGAAAACGGCGGGAGCCTCCGGGGAGTTCTTCCGGAAGGCCTCCCGCCGTTTCTGCGCGCCCTCGCCGGCGGTTCACGACGCCGCCGCTTTCGAAGGAGGGCCCGCGCCATTGCAGCTTAGCGCCGGAAATGGCGTCAAGAGCGTTTCGTAAGAGCCTGTTCACCCCGCGTCAACCTCCAGGTCTCCGCAGCTGAGTCGGCATGTCCGAAGATCGTTGAACACGACCCGGCTCCACGGAGTCGTATCCGTTCTTCGGTGCGACAAAGGGAGCCGGGTCACGACCGGTTCTCTTTGTGTGCGCCTCACACGAGGAGTTCCCGGAAATGACCACAAACAAGAATTCTGAACGCAGGCGGTACCCCTGGCTGGGGGTGGCGCTCGGAGGCGCGGACCGGCTCAGCTCCGCGTCCGGCAAGGCCCTCCTCGACGAGCGGCTGATCGGCGCGAACGGTCTGCAGATGCACCAGGCGACGGCGCTGGAGGCGACCTTCGGCGGGCTGCTGCTCCTGCTCCGCGTCTTCTTCTGGAAGATCTCGGGGAAGGGCGGAGACGACACGCCGGCCACCGAGATGTCGGCACGGTCGCGGCGGATCCTGTCCCTGATGACGTTCGGGGTGATCGGCGGCGACAAGGCGCTGCTGTTCGCGGCCCTGCTGTTCATCCCCTTCAGCGTCACCGGAGGGATCTACTACACCGTCCCGCTTCTCATCCCCGTCATCGCGGGATTCAGGAGCGGGAGCAGGGGGCGCGCCGCCCTCCTCACGCTCTTCGCGGCGGCCGCCGCGGTCGGCGTGGGCCTGCTCGTCCAGCAGGACGGGCAGGCCGCCGGAAGCGGCTACCTGCTCGGCGTGATCTGCGCCCTCGGCGCGGGCGGCCTGCGAACCCTGTACCTCCCCGTCACCGACCGCCTCATCAAGGGCGCGGGCCGGTACTACACGGAGAAGGTGATCGCCTGGTCGACGCTGTCCGTCGGCGTGCTCGCCGGCGGCATCGTCATGCTCACCGGGGGCATCGCCTTCCTGAACTGGCAGCTCGTCCTCTGGGCGATGCTGGTGGGGCTGCTGAACAACACCCTGCCCCGCATCATCCAGATGCCGGCGAGGGAGCTCGCGGGCGACGCCGTGTACTCGGTGTTCCTCACCGCGAGTCCGCTGATCGCCACCCTCGTCGGGCTGGCCTTCCTCGACACGCGGCTGATCCCGATCCAGTGGGCCGGGGTCGTCGTCATCACGGTGGCCGCGGCAGCGGTCGCCCAGATGAGCTTCAGCCTCAGGGACCGGACCCACGCACCGCTCATCGAGCTGTCGTCGGCCACCCCCGAGGCCGTCCTGCAGCACGCTCTGGAGGAGCGCGGCAAGATCCTGGAGACGCTGGAGAGGCTGACCCAGGAGTACGGGGCCTGCGAGCAGGCCGTCCTCCAGGCCGAACGCAGGGTCGCCGAAGCCCGGCTCGCGAAGGCTCGCGCCGACGCGAAGAAGGCGCAGACCGCGGCGGCGAAGACCCGGGCCGAGGCGGACAGGGCCGCGAGCCACGCGGAGACCGCCGCAGCTCAGCGGGACGCCGCCGAGGCCGCCGTCAGGACGGCCGAGGAGGAGGTCCGTCTCGCTCGGGAGAAGGCCCCGACCATGCCGTCGTCCTAGCGGCGGCAGACACGTCCCCCCGCCTAGGGGGACGCATACCGCACTACAAGCGGTGCAGGGGTGCGGAGACCGCCTTCTCCGCATTCTGAACACAGTCCGGGGCCGGGCCGGCCAACCCGCGCCCCCGAACGGTGGAATCCATCAGCGTGACGCCGGCCAGCGCCACGTATCCATCCGACGGCGGGAGGACCCATCCTCCCGCCGTCCCTGTTTTCCCCTGACGACGGCCGGCGAGGCGACGGGAGCGGCCACCGCCGACCGGAGAAAAAAGAACCGCCCCCGCCCCGGAATCCCGGGACGAGAGCGGCCTCTCGATCAGATCACCGCGGCCTCAGTGGCCGCGGAGATTACTTGACGGGGACCATGACGACGTTGCCGTCATCGTCCACGACGAGGTTGTAGGTGTCGGCGGTCTCGGGCTGGACGACGCCGTCCTTCACTTCGAAATTATTGTCCGGGTTGGACATTTGGGAACCTCTTTCATTTGCAATGTGAACAAGGTGAACAAAATTATCAACATGACGGGTCGCGAGAACCCGCACAGAGGACTGTGTGGAGCCTCGCCGAGTCGGCAACACGCCTTCTAAATTTTCTTGAAGGCGGCGGAGACAACAGATTCGAGGCAGAAGACGAACCGGCCCTCACATCCCCTGAAGGGGATGGAGGGCCGGCCACTGCCATCGCCCGGATGGTGAATGCCGGGCGTCGTTCATGTAGCGGTCAGCGCGGCTGGAAGTCCACCATGGCCCAGACGCGGTTGCCGTTGTTGCTGCGGCGCCAGCCGCTCTTCGGGGAGTGAGAGATCACTCGCACGAGCCCACGCTGGGGCCTGTCCACTCGCAGTTCGGGCCTTCCGATGTTCCGGTCCTGGACGATGACGAGGGGGTACTTGAAGTCCCCGTCGAGGGTCCACCCGAGAGTCACAGTGATCTCCGGCCAGGGGTGGTACACGCCCTGCTGGTGCGACCGGTGTCCCTGGGCGTTGTGGAACAGTTCCGTGACGACCATGTCCACGATGTTCCGCACCTTCGGGCCGAGTTCGCCGTAGAAGACTCCCACCGCGCCCTCGACCGACTGGTCCGTCGGGTCTTCGAGGATGAACTTCTGGTGCCCGTAGAACGCGGGCTCCTCGTCCTCCGGGAACTTGGACGGGAACTGCGGACCGGCTCCGATGACGCCGTGCTGCATGTGCATGGATGTACTCCGATCTTCGTTGCGTGACGAGCACCGGGAAGGCACTCGCGAGGTCTACCGTCCGGACGCGGCCATGGACCGCAACTCCTGTCGATGATCGGACGCGGGTGGTAAGAGGCCTTCAGCTGACCGGATCGGCATCGCGCCACCGAATCCGGCGGGCGATGCCAGGTTCGGGGCAGAAGAAGAACCGGCCTCCACCCCGTCGGGGCGGAGGCCGGTCCGTCTCCTCGCCGCGGCTCCCGATCAGCGAACTGCTCCAGCTTCTGCGCGACGTCGTACGGGAGGTTCAGCTCCGCCAGCACGTGGCGGGGCATGACGGCCGCGCGGTCGGGCCGAGCCTGCTCCAATGTGAAGAAGAGTCTCCTGAAAGAAGGGAACTTCCGGGGCCGGTCGGGAGCGGTTGCGTCTTCCGGGGGTCTCCGGACGGGTCCTCAGTGTGTTCTATCGACGGAGTGCCGGGCTGGGCTGCATCGGGCTGATCGCCCGCGTCGTGCTCCTCGTGATGATGGGCATCGTGTTGATCATCTGCGTGGCCAACCGTTCCTGGCTGCAGGAGAAGGCCGTCAACGCGATCTACCAGGGCCGGCCTCAGATCCATGCCGGCAAGTACTTCAAGCCCGGTGCGACCGCGGTGGAGGACGGTGTGCGGCAGGAGGCCGTGCTGATCGACGAGAAGCCGTACGTCCGCGTGAAGTCACCGCCCGACGAGTGGCGCGAGAAGCACAAGGGCGCCAAGTGCAAGGACCACGTGTGCACGGCCCCCGCGACTCGCGAGTCCTTCACCGGCGGCGGCGCTATCGACATCGGGAGCGTGCTCGCCGGGCTGTTGCTCTGCTATTTCGTCTGGCTCCTGATCAACGGCGATGACGACTATGACGACCGTTACGACCGCCGTTACGACCGTCGTTACGACCGCCGCTATTACCGGCGCTGACCCCAGCCGGCCGCTGCCCGGCTTCCGGGGCGCGGACGGGCGCCTCGTCCGGGCGGTTAAAGTGCCGGGGGCTGTGCAGACGCCGGATCGGGGCGAGGGGCGATGGTCGCGTTCGTGTTGGTGCCCGTCGGGTTCGCGGTCGGCGTGCTCGCGGCGCCGTTGGCGGCGCCCTACGTGGGCGAGGTCCCGCGCCGCCGCCGGGTCCTGATGGGGCTGGTCACGGCCGCCCTCTTCGGCGTCCTCGGGTGGCGGGTCGGGTTCGAGCCCGTCCTGCCCGCGCTGCTGTACCTGGCCGCTGCCGGCGCGCTCCTGGGCTTCATCGACGTCGGCGTCAGGCGGCTGCCCGACCGGTTCACGCTCCCGTCCTACGGTGTCGCGGCGGTGCTGCTCGCCGCGGCCGTGCCGTTCACCGAGGACGGCGCGCGGCGGTTCGAGCACGCGCTCATCGGCATGGCCGCGCTGTTCGCGCTGTACTTCGCGCAGGCGCTGCTCGTCC
>NZ_JBFARL010000208.1:0-13152 GCF_040674655.1 Actinomadura sp. NPDC049753
CTGGGGCAGATCGGCTTCCCGGTTCGCCCCGCCGCCGGCGTCACCGCCATGGCCGCCGACCGCCGCGCTGCGCGCCTCCGACGTGGCCGTCGCCGCTGGCGCGGACGTGACCTCGGAGGACGAGATCGCCGCGGCCGTCCGGGAGGCGGTCCTGGCCTTCGGCGGCGTGGACCTCGTCGTCAACAACGCGGGGCTCTCCATCTCCAAGCCGCTGCTGGAGACGACCGCCGCCGACTGGGACCTCCAGCACGACGTCATGGCGCGCGGCTCGTTCCTGGTGTCCCGCGAGACCGCCCGCGTCATGGTCGAGCAGGGGATGGGCGGCGACATCGTCTACATCTCGTCCAAGAACGGGGTGTTCGCCGGGCCGAACAACATCGCCTACGGCGCGACCAAGGCCGACCAGGCGCACCAGGTGCGGCTGCTGGCCGCCGAGCTCGGCGAGCACGGCATCCGCGTCAACGGGGTCAACCCGGACGGGGTCGTGCGCGGTTCGGGGATCTTCGCCGGCGGGTGGGGCGCCAAGCGCGCCGCCGTGTACGGCGTCGAGGAGGAGAAGCTCGGCGAGTTCTACGCCCAGCGGACGCTGCTCAAGCGCGAGGTGCTGCCCGAGCACGTCGCCGCCGCCGTCTTCGCCCTCACCGGCGGGGACCTGACCCACACCACCGGACTGCACGTCCCCGTGGACGCCGGCGTCGCCGCCGCGTTCCTGCGCTGAGGAGGCCCCCGTCGAACGAGGACGGCCGGCGGCCCGGACCGCGCGGCCGCGGCGCTCACCCCGCCGCGGCCGCGCCGTCCCCACCCGGGCCGCCGACCGTACCTGCTGGGCCCGCTCGACCAAGTGAACCCGAAGGGACAACGATGCCGCCGGCGGAGAAGTTCGCACGCCTCCCTGTGTCCGTCGTCACCTCCCCGGCCGCGGGGACCGCACCCGGCGGGTCCGGCGTCGGCGGGCATGTCCCCAGGGAAGGGGCGTCCGCCGGGCGCCGCACCCACACGGCCCGTTAGGAGAGGACAAGCAATGGCAGACACCACAGCGCCGCCGCCGGTCAAGGTCGGCCTCGTCGCCGGCGGGCTCGGCGCCTACTGGCCTCAGTTCCCCGACCTGCTGCCGCAGCTCAAGCGGTCCGCCGAGCGCGTCTCGGAGCGGATGCGCGGGCTCGGCGCCGAGGTCGTCGACGTCGGGTTCATCTCCGACGCGCAGGAGGGCGCGGCGGCGGCCGAGCGGCTGCGCGCCGCGGGCTGCGACATCATCGTCGGCTTCCTCACCACCTACATGACCGCGACGATGCTGGTCCCGGTGGCGCAGCGGGCGGACGCGCCCGTCCTGCTGATCAACCTGCAGCCGACCGAGTCGATGGACCACGCGACCTTCGACACCGGGCAGTGGCTCGCCTACTGCGGCGCCTGCCCGCTGCCGGAGATGGCGAACGCGTTCGCGCGCTGCGGCGTCCCGTTCCGCTCGGTGTCGGGCTACCTGGAGGACGAGCGCGCCTGGGCGAAGATCGGCCGCTGGGTGCGCGCCGCCGGGGTCCGCGCGGCGCTGCGGCGGGGCAGGCACGGGCTGATGGGCCACCTGTACCCGGGCATGCTCGACGTCTCCACCGACCTCACGCTCGTCAGCGCCAACTTCGGCGGGCACGTCGAGGTGCTGGAGTTCGACGACCTGCGCGTCCGGGTGGAGAAGGTCACCGACGCCGAGACGGCCGCCAAGAAGGCCGAGGCGGAGAAGATCTTCGAGCTGGACGCGTCCGTCAACGACGACGACCTGACCTGGGCGGCCCGTGTCTCGGTCGGCCTCGACCGCCTCGTCGAGGACTTCGGGCTCGACAGCCTGGCCTACTACCACCGCGGCCTGGACGGCGAGATCCACGAGCGCCTCGGCGCCGGGATGATCCTCGGCGCGTCGCTGCTCACCGCGCGCGGGATCCCGGCCGCCGGGGAGTACGAGCTGCGCACCTCCCTCGCGATGCTGGTCGCCGACCGGCTCGGCGCGGGCGGCTCCTTCACCGAGCTGCAGGCGCTCGACTTCCACCGCGGCCACGTCGAGATGGGCCACGACGGGCCCGCGCACCTGGCGATCAGCGCCCGCCGCCCGCTGCTGCGCGGCCTCGGCGTCTACCACGGCAAGCGCGGCTACGGCGTGTCCGTCGAGTTCGACGTCAAGCACGGCCCCGTCACCGCGTTCGGGATCATCCAGCGCCGCGACGGCAGGTTCGCGTTCGTCGCGTCCGAGGGCGAGACCGTGGACGGGCCGCTGCTGCAGATCGGCAACACCACCTCCCGCGTCGACTTCGGCTGCGACCCCGGCGAGTGGACCGACGCGTGGTCGGCCACCGGCATCTCCCACCACTGGGCCCTCGGGACGGGCCACCGCGTCGCCGACCTGAAGGCCCTCGCCGACCTCCTGGAGATCGAACTGGTCCATGTGAACCCCTGACGACACCCTTACGGCGCGACGCCGTCACCCCCCACCCCCCCGCGCAGGTCCGAAGGATGTTCCGTCATGCCCAAAATCCCCCCACCACGCGGTGCCGTATGCGGTGTCGCCCTCTCCCTCGCGCTCACCGCCGTCACCGCCCTGCCCGCCCGCGCGGACGCCTCCGGGCTGCACGCCACCGGCCTGCGGACCGACGCGCTCGACGACCCCATCGGCATCGACGACACCACGCCCACCCTGAGCTGGCGCCTGGCGGCCCCGGGCCGGGGCTCGGCCCAGACCGCCTACCAGGTGGTGGCGGCGACGTCCCGGGACGGGCTCGGCCGCGCCGACCTGTGGGACTCCGGCAGGGTGTCCTCCGCCGCCGCCGGCGCCGTCTACCGGGGCACGGCGCTCACCTCCCGCCGCCAGGTGTGGTGGCGGGTCCGGGTCTGGGACGGCTCCGGGCGCGCGTCGGGCTGGAGCAGCCCCGCCCGGTTCGAGACGGGCCTGCTCGCCAAGGACGACTGGTCCGGCAAGTGGATCGGTGACGAGCGCTGGCTGAACCGGGCGCCGACCCCCGCCACCGTCGCGCTGCCCGCCGGCACCAGGGCCCGCCACCTGCGGCTGGACGTGACGAAGCTCGGCCTCCCCGTCAAGGAGGGCGGCTCGCTGCTGTCGCGGCTCCAGCTCGCCGAGATCGAGGCGCTCGACCCGTCCGGGACGAACGTGGCGAAGGGCGCGAAGGTCACCGCGTCCGAGGTCCGCGAGTACCCCGGCAAGTGGATGCCGGAGTTCGTCACCGACGGGTCCCTCACCACGCAGACGGCGCCGTTCGGATACACCAGCCCCGCCTACGGCTCGCAGGACCCGGGCCACCACATCTGGCTGCAGCTCGACCTCGGAGCCGTCAAGGACCTCGCCTCGGTCAGGCTGTACCCGCGCACCGACCTGATGACGAGCGACGGCAAGACGCCGAACTTCCCGATCGACTACACGCTGCAGACCTCCGACTCGGCGGACGGTCCGTTCGCCACGGCCAGGACCGTCACCGGGCAGGAGCCGCCGCCCGCGTACCAGACGGACCTGCCCCGCTTGCCCCTGCTCGCCCGGCAGTTCTCCCTGAAGGACGAGGTGCGGTCGGCGCGGCTCTACATCACCGCGCTCGGCGTCTACGACGCCACCGTCAACGGCCGCCCGGTGAGCGACGCCGTCCTGGAACCGCCGAACACCGACTACCGCAAGCGCGCCGAGTACGCGGCCTACGACGTCACGAAGCTGCTGCGGCGCGGCGGCAACGCGATCGGCGTCCGGCTCGGCAACGGCACCTACAACGTCACCTCCACCAGCGACCGGTACACCAAGTACGTCGGGGCGCAGGGCGCGCCGAAGCTGCTCGCCCAGCTGGAGGTCACGCTCGCGGACGGGACGACCGCCCGGGTCGCGACCGACTCGTCCTGGCGCACCGACCTCGGCCCGACCACCTTCACCCACTGGTACGGCGGTGAGGACGAGGACGCCCGCCTCGCCCGCGAGGGCTGGGACGAGCCGTCGGCGGACCTGGCGGCCTGGCGCCCGGCCGCCGAGGCGCCCGATCCCGGCATCGCCCTCACCGCGCGCATGTCGCCGGCGATCGTGCCCGTCGGCCGCCGCCGGACCGTGAAGGTCACGCAGCCGGAGAAGGGCACCTACGTCTTCGACCTCGGCGAGAACGTCGCGGGCTGGCCGCAGATCCGGGTCAGCGGCCCGCGCGGGACGGAGCTGGCGCTCAAGCCGGGGGAGCGGCTCGGCGAGGACGGCCTCGTCGAGCAGGGCACGATGATCGCCGGCGGAGCGCGGCGCCCCCCGATCGAGGACCACTACACCCTCGCCGGGGAGGGCACCGAGACCTGGCACCCCCGCTTCGTCTACCACGGCTTCCGCTACCTCCAGGTGACGGGCCTGCCGTCCGCCCCGGACGCGGACGCCGTGTCGGCGGTCGTGCTGCGCGCGGGCAACGCCTCCGCCGGCTCGTTCGAGAGCTCCGACCTGCTGCTGAACGGCATCCACAAGATCATCGACCGGTCGATCCAGGGCAACATGTTCAGCATCCTCACCGACTGCCCCGACCGGGAGAAGCTCGGCTGGCTGGAGGAGACCCAGCTCGTCCAGGGATCGGTCACCCGCAACTACGACGTCGCGGCCTACTACCCGGCGCTGCTGCGCAACATGGCCGAGGCGCAGACCTCCGACGGGCTCGTCCCCGACATCGCGCCCGAATACGTCCAGTTCTCCGGCGGCGTCCGCGACGACCCCAACTGGGGGAGCGCCATCATCCTGGCCGCCTGGCAGCACTACCGCACCTACGGCGACGAACGCCCGCTGCGCGACTTCTACCCGAACATGCAGCGCTACCTGGACTACCTGACCTCCAAGGCGAAGGGGAACCTGCTCGACTACGGCCTCGGCGACTGGGCCGCCGTCGACAAGACCACGCCGCGCGGGATCGCCGTCACCTACGGCTACCAGCGCAGCGCCGCCGCGCTCGCCTCCGTCGCCGGCCTGCTCGGCAAGGACGACGACGCCGCCCGCTACCGCAGGCTCGCGGGCGACATCGCCGGCGCCTTCAACGCCAGGTACCTGGACGAGGCCGGGCACACCTACGGCTCGGGCAGCCAGGCCGGGGACGCGTTCGCGCTCGACCTCGGCATCGTCCCCGAGGCGCAGCGCCAGGCCGTCCTCGACCACCTCGTCGCCTCGGTCAAGGGCAAGGGCTACCACCTCACGGTCGGCGAGATCGCCCTGCCGGCCCTGTTCCGGGTGCTGTCGGCGGCCGGGCGCGACGACGTCATCCTCGCCGTCGCCCAGCAGGTCACCGACCCCAGCTACGGCTACCAGGTCGTGCACGGCGCGACCGCGCTCACCGAGTACTGGGACGGCCCGACCGGCTACGGCTCCCAGAACCACTTCATGCTCGGCGCGATCGACGAGTGGTTCGGCGCCGGGCTCGCCGGGATCGGCCAGGCGGGCGACTCGGTCGCCTTCGGCAAGCTCGTGGTCCGGCCCGCCGTCGTCGGCGACCTGACCCGCGCCGCCTCCACCTACCGCACACCCCGCGGCGCGGTCTCCAGCGCGTGGCGCCGCTCCGGGCACGACCTGCGGCTCGACGTGACCGTCCCGCCGGGCGCCCCCGCCCGCGTGGAGGTGCCGCTGCTCGGCGCGTCCGGCGCCACCGCCCCGGCGGGCGCCCGGTCCCTGGGCGTCCAGGACGGGCGGGCCGTGTACGAGGTCGGATCCGGGTCCTGGACGTTCAACGTCCGCACGCCCGAGGCCGTGCACCAGGACCGCACCCAGCTCGCCGTCGAACCCCCGTTCGGCGCCGACGTCCCCGTCATCGACGGAGAGTCCTCGACGGCCCGGTTCCGCGTCACCAACCTCGAGCGGCACGCCGTCACCGTCCCGGTGAAGGCCGCCGCGACGGACGGCTTCACCACCGGGGCCGCGGGACGGGTCACGATCCCGGCCGGCGGCTCCACGGAGGTCCCGGTCACGATCAGGCGCACCGGCGAGGCGACCGAGGGAACGGTCACCGTCACCGTCGACGACGAGAGCGTGCGGGCCCCGGTGCGCGTCACCGGCAACCTCGTGCGCGTCGCCGAGATGTCGGCGTCCAGCACCCACAGCGGCTCGTCGCCCGCCTGGACCAACGACGGCGGCACCGACTCCGGCGTGTGGCTGAACGGCGTCGGCGGCTGGAACGACGACACCGCCGGAGACTTCCCCGACACAATCACCGCCGCCTGGGACGAGCCGCGCCGCGTCGGCCGCGTGAAGGTCTTCACGCTCGACGATCCGGCGCACCCGGCCGCCAAGACCGGAATCCGCGACTTCGACGTCCAGGCCCGCGTGGACGGGACGTGGACGACGGTCGCGACGGTCGCCGGCAGCACCGCCGGGACGGTCGAGAAGACCTTCGCGCCCGTCCAGGCGTCGGCGCTCCGGCTCCTCGTCCACGACTCCAACGACCACAACTACAGCCGCGTCATCGAGCTGGAGGGCTACTCCTCGTGACTCATTCCCAAGCTCGGCTGCTCGCGGTGCCGGCGGCCGCGCTCCTGGCCCTGTCCGGGCTCGCGGTCGCCGGTGCGGCCGAGGCCGCTCCGCCGTTCGGGCCGGACGTCCCGGCCCTGACCCGCGGAACCTTCGCCGACCCCCCGGCGTCCGTGCGGCCCAAGTACCGCTGGTGGCAGCCGCTGGCCCACACCGACGACAGGGAACTGGCCGCGGAGCTCGAACAGATCAGGAAGGCGGGCGGCGGCGGAGCCGAGGTCGCGCCGTTCAGCGTGGAGGGCGCCGGCAACAACTCCCCGGAGTTCCTGAAGACCTACGGCTGGGGCACCCCGCTCTGGGCGCAGAAGACCCGGACGATGCTGGCCGCGGCCAAGGCCAACGGACTCGGCCTCGACTTCACCATCGGCCCGCGCTGGCCCGCGACCGTCCCCACCGTCGCCGACGTCAACGATCCGAGCGCGCAGCAGCAGATCGTCTTCTCCCACGAGTTCCGCAAGGGCGGGACCAGCAGGTCGGGTGCGCTGCCCGCCAACTTCAACGTCGCGCCGCCCGCCGGTGCGAAGAGGACGCTCATCGCCGCGCTCGTCGCCAAGTGCTCCGACGCGGGCTGCGCCACCTCAGGCGGCCCGCGGATGCTGGAACGGGAGGGCGTCACCGACGTCACCTCGAAGGTGGACGCGCAGGGCGGCCTCGCGGTCGACTTCCCCGGCGACGGCGAGAGCACCTACGCGCTGATCGCCTTCTACCAGACGCCCAGCGGGCAGTCCCTGTCCGGCTACACCGCGACCGGCACCAACTACGCCCTCGACCCGTTCAGCGAGGCCGGGGCCAAGGCGACCACGGACTTCTACGACGAGCACATCCTCACCCCCGACGTGCGGAAGCTGCTCGCCCAGATGGGCGAGAGCGACCTGTTCGAGGACTCGCTCGAACTGGGCACCACCCAGAAGTGGACGTCCGAGCTGGTCGACCAGTGGACGGAGCGGCGCGGCTACTCCCCGGTCGAGGTGCTCCCCGCCCTGGCCGGCGCCGGCGACCAGGGCATCACCGACCGTCCGTTCTTCGACTTCGGCGGCGGCGTCGGCGCCCGGGTCCGCACCGACTACCGGCAGACCCTCAGCGACCTCTACATCCGCAACCGGCTCGACGTGCTGCGCGAGTGGGCCCAAAGGCACCACATCAGCACCCGCATCCAGCCCTACGGCATCCCGGTGGACGTCGCGGAGGCCGCCTCGCACGTCGACGTGCCCGAGGGTGAGTCCCTGGCGTTCGGGCAGTCGGTCGGGGCCTACAGCAACGTGCAGGACTACCGGGTCGTCGCGACGGGCGCGCACGTGTCCGGGCGGCCGGTGGTGTCCGACGAGTGCTGCGCGTTCTCCGGCTCGGTGTGGGGCTCGACGGCCGGCGCCGGATCGGACGCATCCAACCTCCAGGCCGTCTACCGGGGCCTCGCGGGCGGCGTGAACCAGGTCGTCTGGCACGGCTTCCCGTACCTGAGCAGGGGCCCCGCGGGCGCCGGGCCGCAGTCGGCCTGGCCCGGCATGACCTACGGCGGCAACGCCTCCTACTCGGAGGCGTTCGGCGACAAGGGCGGCCCGAACTGGGCCGACTACCGCGCGGTCAACGACAACCTGGCCCGGATGCAGCTGGTGCTGCGGCAGGGCAAGCCCCGCTTCGACCTGGCCGTGTACTGGCAGGACTTCGGCATGAACGGCACCGGCACCACCGGCAGCGGGTCGAACAAGCTGATCCAGAGCTCCTCCGCGCTGGCGTCGGCCGGGTACACCTACGAGTACCTCAGCCCGGCGCTGCTCCGCCGCAAGGACGCCTCCTTCTCCCGCGGCGCCCTGTTCGGCGACCGCTCCGCCTACCACGCGGTGCTGCTGAACGACCAGAAGACGATGCCGGTGGACGCCGCTGAGAAGCTGCTGCGGCTGGCGCGGCAGGGGCTCCCCGTCGTCATCGTCGGGGACGCGCCGAGCGCGGTTCCCGGTAACGGCGACGCCGCGCGGCAGGACGCGCGGCTGAGGTCGGTGGTCTCCGAACTCCTCCGGCAGCGCGGCGTGGTGCGGGTGGCGAGCGAGGCGGACGCGCCGGACGCGCTGCGTCGCCTGCGCGTCACGCCGGCCGCCACGCCGCACGACGGGTCGGGCGCCATCCTCGACGTGCGCCGCCAGGCGGGCTCCACCGACTACTACTACCTGTACAACCAGACGAACACCGCGACCGCGCAGAAGATCACCCTGACCGGTGACGGCGTCCCCTACCGGCTGGACACCTGGACCGGCAAGATCACCCCGATCGCCGACTACACGTCCGGCCACGGCACCGTCACCGTCCCGGTCCGGCTGGCCGGAAACGACGCCGCGGTCATCGCGGTCACGCCGCGGCGGGACGCCACCTTCACCGGTCCCGCGGGCGGCTCACGCCCGCAGGGCGCGCAGGGCGCGGCGGCCGTTCCCCAGCCGGTGAGGCTGGACGAGTGGTCGCTGTCGGTCGACTCCTGGGGCCCCGGCCCCTCCGGCAGGCCCGGCGACACCGCGCACAGCACGCTCGGCCCGGTCACGGTGAAGGCGGGGGAGGGCGGCGCGCTGCCCGCCTGGTCGGCGATCACCAAGGCCAACGGCCACCCCGTCGACCTCGCGGACGTCTCGGGCGTGGGCACCTACACCGCGAACGTCACCCTGGACGACGGCTGGAAGGGCATCGACCGTGTCGCGCTCGACCTCGGGACACCGGTGGACACCGTCCGCGTCAACGTCAACGGGCACGACCTGCCGCCGCTGAACCAGGCGGACCTGCGGCACGTCGAGGTGGGGCGGTACCTGCGGCCCGGGGCCAACACGATCACCGTGCGGGTCGCCTCCACGCTGCTCAACGCGGTCCGCGCGGCGCCCGGCACCGGGGCCGCGTCGCGGGCGCCGATGGACTACGGGCTGTTCGGCCCCGTCACCCTCACCCCGTCCGGCGGCGACCGGCCGGTGCTGGCCGTCGAGGCCCTCGAACCGGAGCTGCCGCTGGCGGACGGCGGCTACAACCGCGCGACCGTGCTGGTCACCAATGCCTCCGCGCGCGCGGCGGACGTGACGGTCTCCGCGTCCGCCGCCGAGGGGATCAGCGCCGAACCGGAGCGGGGCCGCGTCACGGTGCCCGCGGGCGGCTCGGTGACGGTGCCCGTCGCGCTGCGGGACAAGGGCGTCGCTTCCGGCGCGAGCACCCTGAAGGTGACCGCGCGCAGTGACGCGGGACCGTCCGCCGCCACGGCGGTGACCCTGCGGCACTCCGGCGACCTCGCCCTCAACCCGGGCGGCACGCCGTTCCCGCGGGTGGTCGCCGACGCCGGCCAGGACCGGTACCCGGCCAAGCTCGCCGTGGACGGCTCGCCCAGCACGTTCTGGGTGTCGTGGGGACGCGCCGCCGGCCAGGGGCCGGCCCCCGCCGACCCGGTGCGCTACGGCGTCGACTTCGGCGCGCCGGTCGAGTTCGGCTCGGTCGTCGTGGGCGGGCGCTCCAACTACGGGCCGCGCGACTACGGCGTCCAGGTCTCCTCGGACGGCCGGAACTGGCGCACCGTGGCGACCGCGACGGACACGCCGAAGGAGGGCGGGACGACGGCCTTCGCCAAGGTCAGCGCCCGCTACGTGCGTCTGGACATCACCAGGAGCTGGGACGGCGTAGGCGCGAACGTGCAGATGAGCGGGTTCTCCGTACGGCCGTAGCCGGGAGGGGCCGGGGCGTGACGGCACCCCCGCGGGCGCGGTCCGCCCCGGCTCCTTCCGGCAGATCACCGCAAGCCGCAGCAACGACGTGGAGGTCGCTACCCATGATTCGCCGTGACAGGACTCGCTCCGCCGAACGCCGTGCCGTCCTCGCCGCCGTCGCAACCGTGGCGGCGACCGTCGCCGCCGGCCTGCCGGGGACCGCCCAGGCCGCGCTGAAAGCGGGGCACGCGCCGCAGTCCCCTGTGGGTCTGACGGTGGGGGACCAGGCGCGCCCGCTGAGCGTGGAGGGGGCGCCGCTGTTCGGGTGGACGCCCCGCGACCGCGACCCCGGGGAGGTGCAGAGCGCCTACGAGATCATCGTGCGGGGGCCGTCCGGCGCGCCGGTCTGGGACAGCGGCCGTGTCCGCTCGGGGAGCCAGGAGTACGTGAGGTACGCCGGGCCGTCCCTCGCGCCGGAGACGTCGTACACGTGGACCGTCCGGACCTGGGACGGCTCCGGAAAGCGCTCTCCGTGGGCGCGGCCCGCCGCGTTCGACACCGGGCTCGCCGACCGGGACTGGCGGGCCACCTGGATCCGGCGCACCACCGCGGAGGCCGACGACTACACCCTCGCCCGCAAGGACTTCACGGTCGGCGAGTCGAAGGTGGTGCGCGCTCGCGTGCACATCGCGGCCGGTCAGCAGTACGCGCTGCACCTGAACGGCGAGACCGTCGACCGCGGCCCCGCCTTCGAGTACGCCGACGACGGCTTCTACAAGACCGTCGACGTCACCTCGAAGGTGAAGGCCGGTCGGCCCGCCACGATCGGCGCGCTCTACCACTGGTACGGGTCGGGGCAGGGGCGGCCGAAGGGCGAGCCCGGCCTGCTCGTCCGGCTGGTCATCGACCACGCCGACGGCACCCGGCAGGTCGTCGTCACCGACGGGACGTGGAAGGTGACGCGCGCCCCCTGGAAGACGGCGCCGAAGCGCAACGGGGACGGCGGCGACTACGTCGAGGACATCGACGGCACCGCCGTGCAGGCCGGGTGGGACGAGCCCGGCTTCGACGCGTCCTCCTGGCAGGACCCGGTGGTCGTCGGCGTCCACCCCGCGTCGGGTTTCAAGCACCTGCACGGCCAGGAGACCGCGCTCGCGTACCGGACCGTCCGGCCGGTGAAGGTCACGCGGCTGGACTCGGGCGCGCTGGTCGCCGACTTCGGGAAGGTGATCCCGGCCGTGCCGGTGGTGCGGTTCCGGGAGGGCGTCGCCGGCCGGCACGTCGACATGTACGCCTCCTACGTCCTCAAGGACGACGGGACGGTCTCCCGCTCCAAGAGCGACAACCAGGACACCAACCTCGGCTACGGCTACACCCAGCGCGACGGCGACCAGACCTTCCGGCCGCTCACCTACGTCGGCTTCCGGTACCTGGAGATCGCGCCGGGCTCCGGAGCCGAGGCGGACGACGTCTCCGCCGTCGTCCAGCACGACGAGGTGACCCGCGAGGGCGGCCTCCGCACGTCCGACGCGGGAGTGAACGCGGCGTACGACCTGATGGCGCGGTCGGCGCTGTACGGGTCGCAGTCCCAGTTCCTCGACACGCCGACCCGGGAGAAGGGGCAGTTCCTCGGCGACTCGGTCGACACCTCGATCGCCATGATGGGCGCCTACGGGGAGCGGCGCCTGACCCGGCAGGCGATCCGCGAGTTCATGGCGTCGCAGGCGCGGTACTGGCCGGACGGGCGCCTCAACGCCGTCTACCCGAACGGCGACGGCAAGCGCGACATCCCCGACTACACCGAGATGTTCCCCGGCTGGGTCTGGGACTACTACCAGCAGTCCGGCGACGCGTCCACGCTCGCGGACGCGTACCCCGTGATGAGCGCGGTCGCCGGCTACGTCCGCCGCTACATCGCGGAGGGGACGGGCCTGGTCACCAACCTCGAGGGCGGCTCCGGGGCCTACAAGTACGGCATCGTCGACTGGCCCGCGACCATGCGGTACGGCCACGACATGGACACCGCCGCCCGCACGGTCATCAACGTGCTCGGCGTGGACGTCCTGAACGCCACCGCCCGTGCCGCCGCCGTGCTCGGCAGGACCGGCGACGCCGAGGCGCTGCGCAAGGACGCCGACACGCTCACCGGCAACATCAACGCCAGGCTCCGCCGCCCGGACGGCGTCTACATCGACGGCCTGAAGAGCGACGGCGCCCAGAGCACGCACGCCTCGCAGATCGCCAACGCCTACGCGCTCGCCTACGGCGTCGCCCCCGCCGAGGGCCGGGACGAGGTCGAGTCGTACATCGCCGGGCTCGGCATGCAGATGGGGCCGATGACCGCGCACCGGCTCCTGGAGGCGCTCGGCGGCCGTCCCGCGGACGTCGTCACCCGCCTCACCGACGCGCGGGGACCGGGCTGGGGCAACATCCTCGCGCGCGGCGGCACCTTCACGTGGGAGTCGTGGGACGCCCCGGAGACCGGGCAGAGCCACTCCCACCCGTGGGGCGCGACGTCGCTGGTCCAGGTGCAGCGGACCCTCCTCGGCGTCGCCGTGACCGCCCCCGCCTCGGCCGCCGTGCGGATCAGGCCGCCGCTGACCGGGCTGGACCGCGCGTCCGGGACCGTCCCGCTTCAGCGCGGAGACGTCGGCGTCAGGTGGAAGCGGGCCGGCGGCGGCTTCTCGCTCGACGCGGACGTCCCCGTCAACGTCCGCGCCGAGATCCACGTCCCCGCCCGTTCCGCGGGCGACGTGCACGTCTCCGGGCCGGGCGGCGCCCGCTTCACCGGCATGAAGGACGGCTACGCCGTCTTCGAAGCCGGCTCCGGGCACCTCACGTTCCGTTCCGACCACCTCTGAGGGGCCCGGCGATGACCGAACGACCAGGAACCGGGATGAGCCGCCGAGACTTCCTCGGCGCGTCGGCGGCCGGGGTGGCGGGCGCGGTCGTGCTCGGCTCCGCCGGGGGCGCCGCGTCGGC
>NZ_JBFARL010000209.1:0-13099 GCF_040674655.1 Actinomadura sp. NPDC049753
GCGAGCAGCACCGCCGCGACACCGTAGGACGGGAGCGTGAACCGGTCGGGCAGCCGCCTGACGCCGACGTCGATGAAGCCCAGGAGCGCGCCGGCGGCGGCCAGGTAGAGCAGCGCGGGCAGGACGGGCTCGAACCCGACCCGCCACCCGAGGACGCCGAAGAGCGCCGCGGTGACCAGGCCCAGGATCACGCGGTGCCGGTGGGTGACGTCACCTACGTACGGCGCCGCCAACGGCGCCGCGAGCACGCCGACGACGAGCCCTGCGGGCACCAGCACCAACGCGACCATCGCCCTCGCCCCGATCCGCCCCTGTCCATGCCCCGGCACCTGACCGGACGGACGCCGGCTGCGGGGCGCCCCGCACCATTCAATCCGCCGCACCGGCCCCGCACATGGGCCCCAGGACCCAATCGGGGGCGTGGGCATCGGGAAAAGGCGCGCTTCACGCGCCATGGGGATGGCGTGCGGAAAGCGGAACGCTTTCACCGAAGCTCCGCTTTAGGCCCTGGGACCTAAAATGGCTGGTGCAAGGGCCTGAATTTCCGCCGGCACCGCGGCCGGGCGTTGTGCGAAGCGCCCTTTACACGCGATGGTGGTGTCATGCCGAATCAGGTCAGGACCGTGCGCGTGCTGATGTTCGCCGCCGCCGGGCTCACGCTCGTCATGACACTGGCGTTCTTCGCCGCCGTCGGGGTCACGGCCGCCGCGATCGGCGCCGCGCTCTGGTTCGCCCTTCCCGGGGTCCTCAGCCTGCTGCTGGCGCTGCGCGTTCCGAACGGCGGGACGGGGCTGCGGCGCGGCATCATCGCGCTCGAAATCTTCTACATCCTGCTTTCGCTCGCCAGGCTCGGGCAGGGCGACCCCCGGGGCGTCCTCAACCTGGTACTCCCGATCGTCATCCTGGTCCTGCTGTTCCGCCCCGAGGCGAAGGCCTACTTCGGTGGAAAGGCGCCGGCGGCCGGTTCCTACTTCTGACCCCCGGAACCGCCGCGGAACCGGCCCGTCCTCAGGTGAGGCCCGCGAAGACCAGGCCGACGCCGAGGAGGACGAGGAAGAAGCCGAAGACCGCCGTGCCGACCGAGCCCGCCGTCCCCCTCCCGGACGAGGTGTCCATCCGCGCCGTGCGCGGATCGCGCGGGTCGTAGAACACGGCCACCTGCCGGCCCTTGAGGCGGGTCAGCTCGAACGACCCGCCCCTGGTCTGGCCGACCGTCTCGATCTCGGCGCCGTCCAGCGTCCTGAAGCGCAGGACCGGGAAGAACTCGTAGGTGTCGGTCCTCTCGACCCGGTGGATCCCGGCGACGACTCCCGCGACCCGGTGCGCGGAGGACAGGAACGCCCGGCCCGCCCGGTAGCGGTGGACGCCGACGGCGCAGAAGGCCGCACCGAACCCCAGCGCCATGAGGCCGAATGACCACAACGGCATCACCAGTACCCGCCGAGTTCCTCGCGGTCGGCGCCGAAGAGCGCGGCCAGGGCCAGGCCTCCGGCCGTCCCGGCGACTCCCTCGGCGACGTACAGGACCACGGAGAGCGCGTCGGCGTCACCGCCGACCGGAGCCGCGACCCCGGCGAGGACGGCCAGCAGCGGTACCGCGAGGACGCTCGCGAGCCAGCGCACCCGCCGCGCCCGGTCCCGCTGGACGGCGCCGGCCACCATGACCATCGACACGCTGACCAGGATCCACGGCAGGTCCAGCCGGATGATCCGGTCGAGGTCGGAGAGCGGCTCGCCGTCGCCCCCGGCCCCCGCCGCCAGCCGCGCGACGATCGAGAAGCCGAGCAGCCAGACGACCAGCGCGGCGCCCCAGGCGCCCAGCATCCGGACCATCTCAGCGCACCCTGATCGAGTCGATGACGCCGTCCACGACGTCGTCCTTGAGCTCGCCGCGACGCCAGATCAGCCGGACCACGTGCATCCTGCCGTTCCCGCCGATCACGCCGACGTCGGCGGCCTGCCCGGGGGCGCCCGTGCCCCGGAAGCCGCTGAAGGTGAAGTCGACGCGCCGGGCGTCCTTCGCCCCCGCGACCTTGATCGACTTCGATCCCGTCCGGTGGTAGTCCCGGGCGTTCATCATCGAGGCGGCCTCGATGGTCGCCTCCAGCATCTCCGGACGGCCCCGCTCGCCCAGATCCGTGATCACCGACAGGGTGGCCGTCCGCCGCGGGGACTGCACCGACAGCGCGGCGTCGCCGTCCGGGCCCCGCCCCCAGTCCTTCGGGTAGGCGACCGTGAGCACCTTCGCGTCGCCCCGGACGTATCCGCCGGGGGTCTTCCCCGACCCGCCGGACGAGCAGCCGGCCACCGCGGCGACGACCGCGAGAGCGCCCGCCGCCGTCAGTCTCTTCGCACCCATCGCAGCCCTCTCAGTTCTTCGCGCATTCCGGCCATTGCTGGAAGGTCCGTTCACCATTCTGCGGGGGGTCGAGGTACTGGGAGTCGGTGATCTGCTGCGTCTCCCCTTCGTAGCCGCCCTCGACGCCGAACTTGATCTCCGCCGCCAGCTCGGCCGCGATCTTGAATTCGTCCACATTCCCCGTGTAGACGTTCCTGCTGACCAGGCCGCGCTCGTAGATGAGCCGGTCGAGCGGGTCGGCGTTGGGCCCGGGGTCCCTGGAGACCACCGAGCCGTTCTCGTCGACGGCGTTCCGGATCGTCTGGAACGGCATCATGAAGGAGTTGTCGCGGATCCACTTCTCGCCGATCGCCCGGTTCGAGTCGTCGAAGTTGACCGTGGTCGCGGTGGTGGTCACCTGCTTGCCGGTCCCGGTTCCGCTCCCGTTCTTCTTCCCCGGGTTCTTCAGACTCTGGTTGGAGTTGCTCTCCTGCGTGGTGAGCCAGGTGATGCTCGCTAATCTGCCGTCCTTGTCGAAGGTCATCCTGGTCTGGCCGAGGTAGGTGGCCTCCCCGCCCGTCCCGTAGCCGAGCACCTTGGCGCCGCCCTTGACGCTCCCCTTCACCTGGAAGGTGTAGGTGGTCTTCGGGTAGCCGTCCTTCGCCGAACCGCTCCGGTCCGTCGTGACGAGCGCGGCGTCCCCGGCCTTGCCTTCGAGTTCGATTCCGGTCGCGATGTCCTTCACCTTCTTCTCACCCGAGGTGCTCGTGGTCAGGTTGCCGAGAGCGGAGGCCACCTTGAACACGCCCTCGGCGCCGACCTCCCACTGGGTGATCTCGGGATCGCGGGTCCTGGGCTCCCATCCGGTGATCTTGTCGAAGGCCCAGAGCCCCGGGCTGACCTTCTCGCCCTCCTTGCGCGCCAGGTCCCACTTCACGTCGTCGAGCCAGTCGTCGGCGGCCTTGTCGTCGGGGAAGACCCAGGTGTCGCCGTACTTGAAGTTGAGGGACCCTTCGACCTTCGCGCCCAGATCCCCGCCGAAACTCCCCTTGCCGAACTGCGCCTTGGCGCCGATCTCGGCCTCCGCGCCGAGCTTGTAGTCGGCGGGCACGATCGTGATGCGCGTCGAGCCGTCGGCGTACTTGACCTTTACGAACTGGAAGTTCTGCCCGAACTTCACGGAGAATGCGGTGATCGAATAGCCGACCTTCTTGGAGTCGGAGCCGGTGAGGCACGCCGAGGCCGGAGGTTTGTAGTCGTACTCCGGCGCCTCGCAGCCGGAGCCGAAGATCTCGCAGATCGCCTTCTTCGCCGCCGGGAGGACGGGATTGGGCATCATCAGCACGAGCATGCCGATGAGGACCGATCCGATGCCGACCAATGCCGCGTACTCGATCGCACTGGCTCCGGCGTCCCGCCATTGTGCGCCGACGTTTCGGCGAGATCCCTCACGCATGCCGGGAACGGTAGACCGGCCTTTTCCCGACTTCCAGGGCCCGCAGACCCGGGTGGGGGCCCGATGTGCTATAGGGCCCTGCCGGAGGGGCTCAGCCGAATCGGCGGGCCGAGGTCACCGGACGCAGCGGGGATATCTTCACGACGTCCCCTGTCTGCGGAGCCTCCACCATCTTCCCGTCCCCGTAATAAATGGCGACGTGATGCGGGGGCGCGCCGAAGAAGAGGAGGTCGCCGGGCTTGAGGGCGTTCGTCGGCACATAGCTTCCGCGCGGGTCGCTGACCTGGTCGCCGGTGTAGTGCCCGAGCGCGATCCGCCCCCGGGACGCCTGGTACACCGCGTACAGCGTCAGGCCACTGCAGTCGAACCCGAAGTAGAGGCGCCCGTCATAACCGCCGGGGGAGCAGCAGATGCCCCGGGTGGGCCCGCTGTAGTTGCCGCCGCCCCACGCGTACGGCGTGCCCAGCCAGCACAGCGACCAGGCCACCACCGCGGCGCCGAACTCGAGGTCCTCCGCCGGCTTCTCGCCGGTCTTCGCGCACTCGGACACGACCGCGCCGCTGCCGCCGCTCAGCCCGTCCGGCGCGCCGGTGTAGGCGACGGGGTCCTCGTCGTCGACCAGCCTGATCTTGAACAGCCGGGTGACGGCCGCCCGGTCGCCGTTGGGGAAGGCCCGGACGTGGCCGTCGCCGCACGTGATCTCCACGACGGGTCCGCTGCCCGTGGAGCCCTCCGGGCCCGGCCCGGTCTTGTACTCGCACTGCGGCGGGATCATCCTCGCGACGGCCCGCGCCGTCCCCGAACGGCCGATGCCCTTCTTCCCCGCCCTGTCGGTGCACAGGTTCCGACCGTTCCGGAGATCGTCCTTCTCCTTCTCGGTCAGCTCGTCCTCCTGCTTGAGCTGGCAGAGCTTCGTGGCGGCCTCCACCATGGCCGTGTAGCCCAGCATCCCGCTCAAGCGGACCTTGGTCGCACGGGACTCGTTCCTGTCCGCGTACTTCTCCGCGACCTTCTCGGGCGGGGAGTCCACCATCCAGTAGCCGACGGACGACGGGTCGCGGCCCCAGCCCACCAACTGGTCGACGGCCTTGTCGCGGAGCGGCGCGAGGGTGCCGAGCGCCGCCGCGTCCGCGCCGATCTGCGCCTGGTTCCGCATGTCGCCCGCCTGGGCGATCCGGCCGAACATGAGGAAGCCGCCGGCGAGCATGATGGCGACGCCCATGACCAGTACCGACGTGGCGACCCCCGCGTCGCCCCCGTGCCCGCCAGCGGATCTGATCCGTCGCAGCATCTGCGCCCCATCTTCACGAGATCGGCCCCATGACCCCCGGAAAGACTCTAAGGAGCCGTTGATCGGGAAGACAGGGCCCTGAGGCCCAATGAGAAATGGCGCGGGCGGCCCGCCGGCCCCGCCGGGTCAGAGGGTGTACGGAACGGGGAGATCCGGCACGAGCGTCTCCACCCGGTCGTCGACGGCCCCTTTCGCGGTGACTCCGATGTCGTGCCGCTGAAGTGCCTTGTCCTTGACCGCATAGAGGGTCACGGTGAAGCCCTCGCCGCCCGCCCTGGCCGCGGGCTCCTTGATGCGGGAACGGTATTCGGCGAGGATCTCGTCGCGGCGCCTGGCCGCGTCGCCGGTGATGCCGGGCCGGAAGGCGATGTCCTCCACCCGTCCGACCACATAGGTGAGGACGCCGCCCGGGCGGGTCGTCTCCACGTAGGCGCGCGCGAGCGCGACCGCGGCGGCCGCGTCCGTCACGGTCGTCCCGTCGGCGGCGGTGACCTCTCCGAAGGCCTTGGGGACGCCCGTCAGCAGTTCGACGCGGTCGCCGCCCGTGGCGACGTGGAGCTGCACCGGGTGCGGGCTCTGCCTGTAGTCCACGCGGTAGACGGCCCAGGTCCGCAGGAACGGCGTCTCCACCCGGGTCAGCCGGCTGCCGCCCAACGCGACGATCCGCGCCTCCTCCTGCCGGCCTTCGCGTTGCAGGCCCTGGCTGATGGTCTGGCGGAGCCGCTCGTCAGGCCTCGTGTTCGGCTCGGGCGTCCTGGAGCCGGCCGCCCCGGAGCTCGACGCGCATCCCGCCAGGACGAGCGCCACGAGGGCGAGCGCCATGCCCGCGAAGAGGCGGCCGGGACGACGCCGGTCAGCAGAAGATCCACAGGAAACAGTCATGTGCGTCATCCCATGCCTTCCCATAGTTGTCGGCGTACTTGTGCCCGTCCACCGAGGAGACGACCTCTCCGTTGACAAATGCCTGCTTCACTCTCTCACGCCCCGCCTTTTCTCCCACGGCCTTCTCGCCGGCGGCGTCCAGCGGTGGGCGCTGTGCCTTCTGGCGTGCGGCGTTCTCTCGTGCGACCGCGGCGTTGTACGCGTCTTCGTATTCCTGCTGCAGAAGTGTGTCGGGAGCGTTGCCGTTCCGGTTCTTCTGCAACTCCTGGTTGTTCTGGATGGCCTCGACCGTGCCCTCGGTCTCCTCGTCGATGGACTTGTCGATGAACTCGTCGCGGCTGAGCTTCTTGATATCGGGGTCGTTCCGGTGCTCGGCGTGGTTCACCTCGTGCACGAATGTGTTGGCCCGGTCCTCGGGCGACTGGTTGGTGTCGACGTAGAACACGTTCGCGTCACCGTCGTAGTACGACCCGCCGCCCGGCCGGTAGATGACCCGCACCCCGTGGTCCTTCACCCACTTGAGCGCGTCGCGGCCGAGCTGGGTCTCGTTGAGGACGTTCTCGGTCTCGGACTGCTCCTTGGGCGGCGGTGGTGTCGGCGGCTGCGGAACGGTCGGCCCGGGGCTCGGACTCGGCACCGGCGAAGGACCGTGGCCCGTGCCGTCGCCGCCGCCGGCCCCTCCGCTGTCACCGAGGCCGCCTGCCCGCTGCCGCGCGTCCGCGCACTTCCCTCCGAAGACCCCGCAGACCGCATCGCCGACGCGTCCTTCGACCCGGGTCGAGACGAGCGTCACCAGCGTGCCCACGATAATGGCGCCGACAAGAATGAGGGCGCCGTATTCCAGGCTGCTCGCACCTCGCTCCTGATGTGCTCGCCCTCTGAACACATGCCGTGAGCGTTCTAACCGCATTCCCCGAAACTAGATCGGCGGAGACGGGTCCCCCAGAGTCCCCGGGCCCTTTCAGGGACCCAATTCCGGGCCCACCGCTCACCGGCGGGCCTTTCGCCGGCCGCGGCGTTCTCCGGCGTCCGCGACCTCGGCCGCCCAGCGGCGGGAAAGGGTCCTGGAAAGGGCCAGTCCTAGAGCGACGCCGAGGACCGCCTCGATGAGATGGAGGATGACGCCGACCGCGGTGTCGGAGAACGGGATGCCGAGGACGGCCGCGGCGAGACTCCCGAGCAGGGGAACGGGGAGCGCGGCGAGGACCCGGCCGGGGCCGCCGTCCCGGTCGCGCACGTAGCTGCCGGCGGTGACGGCCATGAAGGTGCAGAACAGCAACCAGGGCAGGTGGACCCGCAGGACCTGGGCGTACTCGTCGACGGGTTCGCCCCGCTCGATCGCGGGGGCCATCACCTTCAACGTGCAGACCGCGAGCGCCGCCACGAGCGCGGCCGAGAACCAGGCCGAAAGCACAGCGCGCATACTTCAGCACGGTAAACATTTAACGAGGTAATCCCCAGGGCCCCCGGGCCTGTCCGATCGTGAACGTCCTGGCATTTCCGTGCGGTTCTGGGTCTGCGGACCCAGTCTCGGCGTGCCATGTGCCCACATGGCGGCACGGCATTAACGGTCGGCAACTCAATTAGGTCCCAGGGCCCAAGCCCCGCCGAAGAACTCCGTCTACTCTCATCAATCTTGATATGCACGGGGTATCGGGGGTTCGCGCGATGTGGTGCGGTCGTTGGCAGGGCCGAAAAGGGGATTCCGGCGCCTCCGCGATCGAGTACGCGAGCCTGGTGCTCGTCGCGTCCGCGATCATCACCGGGCTGCTGGCCATGTCCATTCCCAACGTGGTCTCGCCCAGGACCAGGGGCGCGATCTGCAAGGTGTTCCAGGGCGACGGCTGCGTGTCCCCCGAAGGCGGGGGAGGGAGCGGCCTCGACGGAGGTACGGGGAATCCGGACGGCGGCACCGGCCCGAGAACCGAGGGCGGGAACGGCGGGAACGGCGTTGACGGCGGAACCGGAACCAATGGCGGAACCGGCAACGGCGGCAACGGCGGCAACGACAGCGGTGGGCCCGGCTGGAACCAGGCGTACACCGGGTTATCGCCGCTGCACGCGGTCACGCAAGGCTTCGGTGACCAGGTCGGCAACTTCTTCAGCGGCCTCGGCACCGGCATCAAGCAACTGTTCTGGGACGGCCTCGGCAAGGCGATCGTCGACGACGTCACCGGCCTGGTGGACCTCGTCACCGACCCCGGCACCATCATCGACGCCGGCAAGTACATCTTCGAGCACCCCTGGGACGCGCTCCGCCAGATGGTGGTCGACGACGAGACCGTCGACATGTGGAACGACGGCAACTATCTCGGCGCCACCGGCCGCACGATCTGGAACGTCGGTTCCTGGTTCATCCCCTACTACGACGTCGGCAAGGGCGTCGGCAAGATAGGCAAGCTCGGCAAGCTGGGCAGGGCCGCTTCGAAGCTCGGCAAGGCCGGCAAGCTGGCGGAGGAGTCGGCCGGCGCCGCCGAACGCGGCGCGAAGGCCGCCAAGTCCGGCGATCTCGTCGGCGCCCGCAAGGCCGCCGACGAGGCGAAACAGAAGGCCGACGACGCCAAACGACTGGCCGGCTGCAAACCCGGGGCCTTAGGCCCGCCCCGCGGGGGATCCTTCTCGGCCCCCGTGGGTGCGCTGACGCTGCCGGCCCTCCGCGGCGCGCGGGGACTCGCCGTCCAGGTGCGGGCGGTCGCGCCGACCCCGTGCGAGAAGGCCGACGCGAGCAAGACCAGGGTGGACCAGGCCCTGCGCGAGGCCGCCCTGAAGAAGATCGCGCAGCTCCGCAACGCGGGCCCCGGCGCCCATGGCGTCCAGCGCCACCTCGACCCGCCCGACGACCGCATCAGGCTCCGTCTGGGCGAGCCCAAGTACAACCCGGACGGAACGCCGCAGCTCTACGGCCCGACCAGCAACTACCAGGGGTACGTCAAGGGCGACAACGCCACCAAGGTCGACCCCATGAACCCGAATCCCCGCCGCCCGGACGGCACGCTCGACAACACCGACGCCATCACCAACGGGACGCACAAAGTCGGGCCCTTCTCCACCAAGTTCAGCGACCCGCTCGACTTCGCGCTGGCGGAGGGCGCCGCCCGGGCGAAGCTCACGACCTTCCCCGCGAGCGGCACGCAGGCGGTGGAGCTCTCGATCAACGACCTGCCGGCCGGGGCGGCGAGCCGGATGAAGGGGTGGTACCGGAACGCCGCCGACCCCGCGCAGTTCAAGGCGATCAACTTCCAGAACGCGACGATCCGCGCGATCTACAAGCTGGACGCGAACGGGAAACCGTACCTGTACACCATGTATCCCGACCCGGTCAAAGCCCTGAATCCGCCATGACGGCCCCATCGTGCCGCCGGTTCGGGGCGTGGCACGGTGGGGTGTGGTCGTGGTCCCCGAGCATCGTCTCTGGCGGCGTGCGCCGCACGAAGGAGGTAGGCAGAGTGATCCGTCCACGGCTGCTGCTCGTATACCGCACGAAGAACACCAGGCTGCTGGGCAGCGGAGCCGGGGTGATCGATCGCACCGGGCCCGTGCCGCGCCTGCTCGTCCGCACCGAACAGGGTCTGGCCGCCCACGACATCACGGCGGAAGGCGCCCGGTCCGCCGATCCGGCGGCCTTCTTCGCCGGACGCGCCCGGGGACGGCCGATCATCGGGACCGGCCCGGTCGCCCCGGACCTGTCCCATGCCGTGCTGGTGGACGAGACCTCCTACCGGCTCGTCTCTCGGGACGGGACCCTGCTCTGGGAGCGCCCGTGCGCGGGCCCGGCCGGCAACCCCGTCCGCTACGTGCGCTGGGTCAAGCCGGCCGGAGCCGAACCGCGGGTGTGGCTGGCCGTCCCTCCCGACCCGGCGGCGGCCGGCGGCGCGGACCCGCGCGGAGCGGTCGACCTGGCGCTCCTCAGCGTCGCGGGCGACGAACTCGACCGGCTGACCGTCCCGGTCGGCGGCCGTCAACGTTCCGTCGACCTCGCCTTGAGGCCCGACGCGCGCCCCTTAGCGGTGGGCCTCCGCGTCGCCGCCCGAGCGATGACCTTCCGGGTCGGCCCCGGCGGAGCGGTCTCGCACGCCGCGGACCGCGCGCTCCTGGACGGCGACCCTTCCGGTTCGGGGTTCGTCACCATCGGCCCGAGCGACAGCGGCGACACCACCGACGTGCGATGGCACTCCGCCCGCGGAAAGGACACCGCCACCGTGGTCACCTGCGCCGACGTCTTCGCTTCCGAGCAGCAGAGCGAGCCGGTGCACATCGCCCCCTACCTCTCCGGCGGCAGCGGCGGCCATCTGAGCGACGATCTCCTGCTCCTCGGACTGGAGGACGACTATGACGAGATCGAGACCGAGCTCTTCGGCGCGGAGCGCTGGCGCCCGTCCAGCCACTGGCTGGTGAGTTCCGGACGACCGCTGGGGATGGTCGCCTACCCGGAGGAGAGCCACCTCGACGACCTCACCCCGGCCGTGCCGTTCGGAGACGGAACGTGGCTGACCCACGGCCGTGACGTGATCTACCGCTGGGGCCTCGACCGCTGAGCGGGGCGGCCCGTTCCGCCGCCGCTCGACGCTCCCGGCCAACTCCCCGCCGATCGTCCCGAGTGGTTTCCCTGGGCCCTCGGACCCAGGTTTTCCGCACCTGATAAACCGGGCCGAGTTTGGGTCCCCGGGCCCTCAAAAATGACTCCGGGGCACAGTTACGCTCGGCCGCGGAGAGGTCTTCATCGACGAATACCGCCGCATGCGGACACCGACCTATCGCGAGGAGCGCGCAGTTGAGCGTCGTCGTCGAGTCCCCGAGCCGGAACGAGCGGGCAGCGCGGAGCGGACGGTGGCGGTTGCCCGTGCTGGTCGGGATCTACACCCTGGCCGGCCTGGTCGGGGCCGGCCTCCTCTTCGTGGTGCAGCCGATGGTCACCAAGATGATCCTGCCGGCCTATGGCGGATCGCCGATGGTGTGGAACACGGCCGTGCTGTTCTTTCAGGGCGCGTTGCTGCTCGGTTACGGATATGCGCATTTCGCTCAGCGGCTCGGCGCGAGAAAGCAGCCGATCCTCCACGCGGTCCTCATTCTGCTGCCGCTCCCGCTGCTTCCCATCGCCGCGCCGGAATGGGCGGGGGCCCCGGCGTCCGCTCCACCCGCTCTGTGGCTGCTGCTGGTGCTGACCGTCATGGTCGGCGCGCCGTTCACGGCGGTCGCGGCGACCAGCCCGCTGATCCAGCGCTGGTACTCCTGGTCCGACCTGCCGCGCTCCGGCGACCCGTACTTCCTCTACGCGGCCGGGAACACGGGAAGCCTGCTGGCGCTGCTGTCCTACCCGCTCTTCATCGAGCCGGCGGCCGAGGTGGGCGGGCAGGCGACCTGGTGGGCGATCGGCTACGGCGTCTTCGTGACGCTGATGGCCGCGTGCGCGGTGGTGGTCCGCCGGGCGGTCCGGCACCCTGCGACCGGCGCTCCCGAGACCGAGCCCGCGGAGGAGGCCACCGCCCAGGATTCGGGGGAGGAGCGCATCGGATGGCGCCGCCGCGGCCGCTGGCTGTTCCTCGCGTTCGTGCCGTCCTCGCTCATGCTGGGCGTCACGGCGCACATGTCGACCGACATCGCGCCCGTGCCGCTGATGTGGGTGATCCCGCTGGCGCTGTACCTGGTCACCTTCATCGTGGCGTTCGCCCTGCGCACGCATCGCGGGCTGCCCGCCGCGGTCGTCGTGTCGGCGATCGCCGCGGTCGTGCTGCCCTGGACGCTGATCAGAGGGGGGATCGGGTACGCCCCGGCGGCCGTCGCCCTCGACCTGGTGCTGCTCGCCCTGGCGGGCCTCACCTGCCACGGCCTGCTGGCCGCCGACCGGCCGGCGCCGCGGCGGCTGACGGAGTTCTTCTTCGTCACCTCGGTCGGCGGCGCGCTCGGCGGCCTGTTCAACGGCATCGTGGCCCCGCTGGTGTTCAACTGGACCGCCGAACTGCCGGTGGTCGTGGCGAGCCTCGGCCTCCTGCCGCTGGCGGCGCGGTGGCCGGCGCGGAGCATCCCGGGGTCCGCGCTCACCCGGTGGGCGTTCCTGGTGACCGCGCCGCTCGCCGCGCTGCTGCTGTGCTTCATGGACTCGACGGCTCTGCGCTGCGCCGGGTTCGCGCTCGCCGCGTCGTGGATCCTGCTGATCGTCCGGCGGCCCCGCGTGCTGGCGGCCGTGGCGGTGGTGGCGGTGCTGGTCCCGTTCACGGTCAAGCAGTCGCACAGCACCGACCGGGAGCGCACGTTCTTCGGGCAGTACCAGGTGCGGCTCACCCACGAGCGGGCCACGTTCGTGCATGGGACGACCGTCCACGGCTTCCAGCTGCGCGCGCCCGGGCAGCGCATGACGCCGGTCTCGTACTACGCGCGGCGCGGGCCGATCGGCGACGTGTTCGCCGCGTACGGCGCGGGGCCGCAGTCCGGCCGGGTGGCGGTCGTGGGGCTCGGCGCCGGCGGCCTCGCCGCGTACGGCCGCGCGGGGCAGCGGATGGACTTCTTCGAGATCGACCCGGCGGTGGTCCGCATCGCCCGCGACCCGCGCTACTTCACCTACCTCCGCGACTGCCCCTGCCGCGTGCGGACCATCGTCGGCGACGGCCGCCTGGAGCTCCGGCACGCACCGGACCGCTCGTACGGGATGATCCTCCTGGACGCCTTCAGCTCCGACGCGGTGCCGACCCATCTGCTCACCCGGCAGGCCATCGGGCTGTACGCCGCCAAGCTCGCGCCGGGCGGCGTCCTGGTCTTCAACGTGTCGAACCGCAATCTGGAGCTGGCCCCCATGCTGGGCGCGACCGGCCGGGCGGCCGGGCTGGCGACGCTCACCGCGTCCGACACCGCCCCGAAGGGCGACGAGCTGTCGTTCTCGTCCGAGTGGGTCGCGATGGCCCGGTCGGCGGACGACCTGCGTCCCCTCGCCGCCCGCTCCGCCCGCTGGCACCGGATCCGCGGCGGCGGCCCGGTGTGGACCGACGCCCACTCCGCCCTGTTCGAGCTGCTGAAGATGAACCGCCGCTGACGGGGGGTGCGGGGGGGCCCCCGCGGGCCCCCGGCCCCCCCCGGGGGGGGGCCGGCCGTTGGCCCCGAGGCCCACAAGGGGGGGGCCCGCGCGGCGGGGCCCGGGGGCG
>NZ_JBFARL010000210.1:0-13071 GCF_040674655.1 Actinomadura sp. NPDC049753
TGCGCCTTCTGCCCCAGCAGCTGCTTCTCCGAATCACGCAGCGCCGCGGCCTTCTCGATCGACGAGACGGCCGCCGTGGCGACCGCGCAGCGCGGCCGGGCCGCGGCCCGCACCGGCTTCTACACGACGGCGGTCACCCTCTACCTGGCGTGGAACCTCACCACGCTACTGGGCGCCGTGGGCGCGGCGCGGCTGGGCGACCCCGAGGCCGTGGGCCTGGACGTCCTCGGCCCGGCGGCGTTCCTCGCCTTGCTCTGGCCGCGGCTCACCGGCGGGCGGGCGGCGGTCCGCGTCGCCGTCGCGGCGGCGGTGATCGCGGTGGCGGCGACGCCGGTGCTGCCGCCGGGCGTGCCGGTCATGCTGGCCGCCGTCGCCGCGCTGCCCGCCCTGCTCGGCCGGAGGGCCGCGCCGTGAGCGTCTGGATCGCAGTGATCGCCACCGGCCTCGGCTGCTACGCGCTGAAGCTCGGCGGGCTCCTCACCCCGCGCCGCATGCTGGACGACCCCCGGGTGCGCCGGTTCACCGAACTGGTCCCCGTGGCGCTGCTCACCGCGCTGATCGCCGTCCAGGCGCTCGCCGACGGCCGGACCCTCGATCTGGACGCCGCGCGGCTGGCGGGACTGGGCGCCGCCGTGGCCGCGCTGCTGCTGCGCGCGCCGTTCCTGGTGGTGCTGGTCGTCGCGGCCGCCGTCGCGGCGGGGCTGCGCCTGCTCGGTCTCTGAAGGGTCCGCTCTGTCCTGAGTTCAGGACTCGGCCGCGACGATCTCCAGGGCGCGGGCCAGGTCGTCCGGGTAGGGGCTCTCGAACTCCACCCATTCGCCCTTGGTGGGGTGCTCGAACCCGAGCCGCACGGCGTGCAGCCACTGCCGCCTCAGGCCGAGGCGCTCCGCCAGGGTCGGGTCGGCGCCGTAGGCCATGTCGCCCACGCACGGATGCCGGATCGCCGACATGTGGACGCGGATCTGGTGCGTGCGGCCCGTCTCCAGGTCGATGTCGAGCAGCGACGCCGCCCGGAAGGCCTCGACGGTGTCGTAGTGGGTGACGGACGGCTTCCCGCCCGCGACGACCGCGAACCGGCCGTCGCCGGAGGGGTGCCGGTCGATGGGGGCGTCGACCGTCCCGCGGAACGGGTCGGGGTGGCCCTGCACGAGCGCCTGGTAGCGCTTGTCGATGCGCCGCTCCTTGAACGCGCGCTTGAGCCGCGAGTAGGCGACCTCGCTCTTCGCCACGACCATGGCGCCGGTGGTGTTGGCGTCGAGCCGGTGCACGATCCCCTGCCGCTCGGACGCGCCGCTGGTGGCGATCGTGTGCCCGGCCCCGAGCAGCCCGCCGAGGACGGTCGGGCCCGTCCATCCGGTGGTCGGGTGGGCGGCGACGCCGACCGGCTTGTTCACCACGACGATGTCGTCGTCCTCGAACAGCACGCCCATCCCGGGGACGGGCTCGGCGACCGGGGCGGGCGGCGCGGGAGGCGGCGGGAGCGTGACCTCCAGCCAGGCGCCGGCGTGCAGCCGCTCGGACTTGGTGGCCACCGGCGCGCCGTCCAGCGCGACGTCGCCCGCGGCGATGATGTCGGCGGCGCTGCCGCGCGACAGCCCGAACAGGCGCGCCAGGGCGGCGTCGATCCGCTCGCCCTCCAGGCCGTCGGGGACGTGGAGGCTTCGCACGTCGCCCATCACGACTTCTCCTCCGGCGCCGGAACCTCGGCCTCTTCCTCGGGCTCACCCGCGGCCGCGGTCTCGGTGGCACGGCCCTCGGCGGCCGCATCCCCCTTACCGGGGGACGTCTCCGATTCCGGGCCCTCACCCGTGTCGGGGGTCTCGTCGCCGCCGGAGCCCTCGTCCTTGAGGCGCGTCCCGTCCACCTGGAGGCCGCGCGCCGCCAGCAGGACGGCCAGCACGCCGCCGCAGACGATCGCGGAGTCGGCCAGGTTGAACACCGGCCAGTGCGGCAGCTGGATCCAGTCGACGACGTGGCCCTTCAGCGGGGCCGGGGCCCGCAGCAGCCGGTCGATGAGGTTGCCGACCGCGCCGCCCAGCAGCAGCCCGAGGCAGACCGCCCACGGCGCGCTGCGCAGGTTCCGGGCGGTCCGCAGGATCGCCACAACCACCCCGCAGGCGATCAGCGTGAACACGATGGTGTAGCCGGTGCCGATCGAGAACGCGGCGCCGCTGTTGCGGGTCTCGCGCAGCGTCAGCAGGCCGCCGAGCAGCCGGACCGGCGCGCGGTCCTGCAGCGTCGACACCACGATGATCTTGGACACGATGTCGGCGGCGAGCGCGGCCAGGGCCACGGCGACCAGCACGCCGACGCGGCGCGGCCGGGGAGACTCCGCGGTCTCCCCGGCCTGCCGCTCTGGGTTCGTTGAGTCGCTCAGCGACGTTCCTCGCGTTGTTTGCATGTCACACACAGGGTCGCACGCGGGAAGGCCTGGAGGCGCGCCTTGCCGATCGGCCTGGCGCAGGACTCGCAGATCCCGTACGTGCCGGCGTCCATCCGCTGGACGGCCCGCTCGATCTGGGCGAGCAGGTCCTGTGAATTGTAGGCCAGCGCGAGCTCGTGTTCGCGCTCGTAGGTCTTGGCGCCCGCGTCGGCCTGGTCGTCGCCGGCCCCGTCGCTGGAGTCGCCCTCGGCGATCTGGCTGGCGGACGCGGCGATCTCGCTGCGCAGCCCCTCGATCTGCTCCTCCAGGCCCGCCCGCACCTCGGCCAGCTCCGCCGGCGTCCACTGGTGCTCCCCCTCGCGGACCGGGAGCTCCGCGGCCGCCGTCCTGGCGGGCTCCCGCACGTCCGGCGCCGCCCCGCCGGTCCCGGCGGCCGTCCCGGCCCCGCCCGGCTTCCCGGGCCGGCGCCCGGCGGCCTTGCCCGGCTTCACGGCGGTGCCCTTCGCGGCGCCCGCCTCGACCGCGTCCTTTTCCGCCCCGTCCTTTCCGGCGGGGCCCTTTCCCGCGGCGTCTTTCTCAGCCGTGCCTTTTCCCGCCGCGCCTTTCCCCGCCGGGCCCGTTCTCGCGCCCGTCCTCGCGGCGGGCGTGCGGGTCTGGGACGGCCGAGCCGTGCCCCGGCTCTTGCTTGCGGCGGGCGTCGCGCCCCTCATCGCGCCGGCCATGTCGGCCTCCCTCGCGCTGGTCGCCTCAACGGGCAGTGCGGGCAGCATTGGTCCCCTCTCTCGGGCACGGTAAACAACCTGGGCCGTGTTACCGACCGCTTATGCCCGGTCGCCGAACGCATGGAAACTCCCGCGCCGCGTACGAGATCGCAAAGGAACCGTGTCCCCGCGGAGGGAAAAGGGGAAGAGCCGGGGCCCGGCGTGCGTTAAAGTCGGGACGAGCAGTCGCATGGCAGGCACTGATGGGGACACCTGCCGCCGCACGCAGCCATGAGCGACCCGGGGACGGTGCGAGCCCGGGGGCGAGCCCGGCGGTCTGATCACCCCGGAGCCGCCGGAAGAACCGCCCCGCCGAGGGGCCCAGTAGACCCGGCCGACCAGACTGGAACGAAGCGGACCGCGCCGCACGGGCACGGTCAAGGAGGGTGGTACCGCGGGGCAGCCGCCTCGTCCCTCCGGTCAACGTGTTCGCGTCGATCCGGAGGTCCGCCATCGTGAGCCGAGCTTTTCGGCCGCTGCCCGCGCAGGTCGATCTGCCCGCCCTGGAGCGGGACATGCTGCGCCGCTGGCAGGAGAACAAGGTCTTCGAGCGGTCCCTGGAGCGGACCGCGTCCGGGACCCCGTGGGTGTTCTACGAGGGCCCCCCGACCGCCAACGGGATGCCCGGGGTCCACCACGTCGAGGCCCGCGTCTTCAAGGACGTCTTCCCGCGCTTCAAGACCATGAAGGGCCACCACGTCCCGCGCAAGGCCGGCTGGGACTGCCACGGCCTTCCCGTCGAGGTCGCCGTGGAGAAGGAGCTCGGCCTCACCGGCAAGAAGGACATCGAGGAGTACGGCGTCGCGGAGTTCAACGCCCGCTGCCGCGAATCGGTCCTGCGCCACGTGGACGCCTTCGAAGAGATGACCGAGCGGATGGGCTACTGGGTCAACACCGACCAGGCCTACCGCACGATGGACCCCGAGTACGTCGAGGCCGTCTGGTGGTCGCTGAAGCAGGTGTTCGACAAGGGCCTGCTGTTCCGCGACTTCCGCATCACGCCGTACTGCCCGCGCTGCGGGACCGGCCTGTCCGACCATGAGCTGGGCCAGCCGGGCGGGTACGAGACCGTGTCCAGCCCGTCGGTGTTCGTGCGGATGCCCGTCACGTCCGGCCCCCTGGCCGAGATGGGCGCCGCGCTGCTGATCTGGACGACGACCCCCTGGACGCTGGTGTCGAACACCGCGGTGGCCGTCCACCCGGACGTCACGTACGTTGCGGCCCGGCCGGAGGGGTCCGACGAGGTCCTCGTGGTGGCCGAGCCCCTGGTCGACCAGGTCCTCGGCGAGGGCGCCGAGCGGCTCGCCACGTTCCAGGGCACCGAGCTTGAGCGGACCCCCTACCGGCGGCCGTTCGACCTCGTCGACATCCCCGACGCGCACTACGTCGTCCTGGGCGACTACGTCACCGTGGAGGACGGCACGGGGCTCGTCCACCAGGCCCCCGCGTTCGGCGGCGACGACATGACCGTCTGCAAGCGCTACGGCATGCCGATCGTCAACCCGATCGGGCCGGACGGGCGGTTCCTGCGCGAGGTGCCCCTGGTCGGCAACAAGTTCTTCAAGGACGCCGACGAGCCGCTCACCGAAGACCTGCGCGCGCGCGGGCTGCTGTTCCGCGGCGGGCACTTCGACCACAGCTACCCCCACTGCTGGCGCTGCCACACGCCGCTGCTGTACTACGCGCTCCCGGCCTGGTACATCCGCACCACGCAGATCAAGGACCGGCTGCTGGAGGAGAACGAGAAGACCAACTGGTACCCCGAGACCGTCAAGCACGGCCGGTACGGGGAGTGGCTGCGCAACAACGTCGACTGGTCACTGTCCCGCAGCCGCTACTGGGGCACGCCGCTCCCCCTGTGGGTCTGCGGCGAGGACGAGGAGCACGTCACCTGCGTCGGGTCGCTCAAGGAACTGGGCGAGCTGGCGGGCGGCGACCTGTCCGCGCTCGACCCGCACCGCCCGTACGTGGACGACGTCACCCTCCCCTGCCCCAAGTGCGGGGCGGAGGCGCGCCGCGTCCCCGACGTCATCGACGCCTGGTACGACTCCGGGTCCATGCCGTTCGCGCAGTGGGGCGCCCCCCACCGCAACAACGAGGTCTTCGAGGACGCCTACCCGGCCCAGTACATCTGCGAGGCCCAGGACCAGACCCGCGGATGGTTCTACTCGCTCATGGCCGTCGGGACGCTGGTGTTCGACCGGTCGTCCTACGAGAACGTCGTGTGCCTCGGCCTGATCCTCGCCGAGGACGGCCGCAAGATGAGCAAGCACCTCGGCAACGTGCTGCGGCCCATCCCGCTGATGGACCAGCACGGCGCCGACGCGGTCCGCTGGTTCATGGCCGCGAGCGGGCTGCCGTGGGCGTCCCGCCGCGTCGGGCACGGCGCCCTTGAGGAGATCGTCCGCAAGGTCCTGCTCACCTACTGGAACACCGCGTCCTTCTTCGTCCTGTACGCCAACGCGGCTCAGGCGCAGGGGCGCGCGTGGACGCCCGACCGGCTGGCCGAGGCGCCCGCCCCCGCCGACCGCCCGCTCCTGGACCGCTGGGCGCTCGCCGAGCTGCACCGCACCGTCCGCGAGGTCGACACCGCGCTGGAGGAGTTCGACACCGCCCGCGCGGGCCGCCGGCTCTCGCAGTTCGTGGACGACCTGTCCAACTGGTACGTGCGGCGTTCCCGGCGGCGCTTCTGGGAGGGCCCGGAGACGCCCGAGGGCTCGGCCGCGTTCGCGACGCTCTACCAGTGCCTGGAGACCCTCACCCGGCTGATGGCGCCGATCGTCCCGTTCATCACCGACCACGTGTGGGACGTGATCCGCCCCGAGGACGGCCCCGAGTCGGTGCACCTCGCCGAGTGGCCCGCCGTCGACGAGGGCCTCCTCGACGAGGAGCTGACCGAGCGGATGGCGCTCGTCCGGCGGCTGGTCGAGCTCGGCCGGTCCGCGCGGGCCGCCAGCGGCGTGCGGACCCGCCAGCCCCTCGGCCGCGCCCTCGTCGGCGCCCCCGGCTGGTCCGCGCTGCCCGAGCAGCTGCGCGCGCAGATCTCCGAGGAGCTGAACGTGCTCGGCTTCGAGGAGCTGTCCTCGATCGGCGGCGACCTGGTCGAGTACGAGGTCAAGCCCAACTTCCGCGAGCTGGGCAAGCGGTACGCCAAGGACACCCCGAAGGTCGCCAAGGCGATCACCTCGGCCGATCCGGCCGCTCTCGTCCAGGCGCTGCGCGCGGGCTCGGCGCAGGTCGAGGCCGACGGCGTCGGCGCGGTGCCGCTCGGCCCGGACGACGTGATCGTCACCGAGCGCCCGCGCAGCGGCTGGGCGGTGGAGAGCGCCGCCGGCGAGACGGTCGCGCTCGACCTCACCGTCACGCCCGAACTGCGCCGCGCGGGCCTCGTGCGGGAGGCCGTCCGCCTCGTCCAGGAGGGCCGCAAGGCCGCCGGCCTGGAGGTGACCGACCGCATCGACCTGTGGTGGGAGGCCACCGGCACCGACCTCGCCGAGGCGCTGCGCGCCCACGCCGACGAGGTCGCCGCCGAGGTGCTCGCCGCCTCGGTGTCCGAGGGCCGCCCCGAGAGCCTCACCGCCACCCGCGACGAGGACCTCGGCCTCACGTACTACCTCCGCAAAGCGTGAACTAGCGCAACGAAGCGGCCCCCTCCGCTGCGGCCAGGCCCGACCGGCCCGGCCGCAGCGGAGGGGCCCTCCACGCACCCGACTCCCCGCCGGGAACAACTCCACAGGAAAAGAACTCAACGCGAGAACGCTGATCGCAGGGGGACTTCGCGGGGCGAGACTCATCCCGTGCAAGCCTCATTCCGGGAGGGGCATTCGCGGGGGACGCTCGTCGCCGGGCGGGGGCGTGGGGGGAGGATTCGCGGGGTGGGGAAATTTCGGGATGGGGTTCTTCGCGACACATCGCGTTTGCGATGATGGATCCGTGAATCTTCCCGAGCAGCCGTCCGGTTCCGAACCGCCCGCGCGGCCGTCCCCCGCGAGCATGCGCGCGTCGGACGCCGACCGCGACGAGGTCGCCGACCGCCTGCGCGAGGCCCTGGCCGAGGGGCGCATCACGCCGGAGGAGCACGCCGAGCGCATCGACGTCGTCTACAACGCCAAGACCTACGCCGAACTGGAGCCCGTGCTCAGCGACCTGCCCTCGCAGCACGCGCCGCGGCCGCGGGTCGACCTGCGCAAGGAGCAGGCGCCCCGGCTCCCGCCCCCGCCCTCCCAGTCACCGCACCTCGTGGCGGTGTTCAGCGGGGCGGAGCGCAAGGGGCGCTGGCTGGTCGAGCCGACCACCACGGTCACCTGCGTCTTCGGCGGCGTGGAGCTGGACTTCCGGCAGGCGGTCCTCAGCAAGGGCGAGGTCACCCTCTCCGTGACCTGCGTGTTCGGCGGCGTGAACATCGTGGTGCCGCCGGGCGTGCGGGTCGTCGGGTCCAACTTCGCGATCTTCGGCGGCACCGACCTCCCCGAGGACGACACCGTGGATCCGGACGCGCCCGTCATCCGGCTGACCGGGATGCTGCTGTTCGGCGGCGTCTCGGTCGAGCGCAGGGCCGTGGGCGAGAAGCGTGGCCGCGGCCGCCACCGGGAGCGGCACCAGCTTCACCGTGAACACCACGAACTCCGCCGCGAGCACCACGAGGAGATGCGGCGGCTGCACCGCGAGCGGCGCGACGCGCGCCGGGACCGCCTCCGCGAACTGCGCGACGAACGGCACCACGGCCGCTGAGCCCCGGACGGCTCCGGCCGTCCGGGATTCAGCGAACGAGGCGGGTCAGTCGCGGGCGTGCTCGCGGTCGGGCTGGCAGACCAGGCAGGGCGTGCAGCCCCGGGCCTTCGCCTCCGCGCGCGACAGCGACTCCAGGTCGTCGGCCTCGTCACCGATGTCCTCGATGAGGGCGCAGTCGACGCGGTGGTAGCGCTTGGTGCCGCTCAGGATTCGGACCTGCGGGCCGTCGCCGCCGGCCTCGTCCGGCTCGGGCTCCGGCGCCCGGGCGTCCTCCGCTTCGGAGCCTCCGACCGGTGCGGTGCCGAGGTCGACGGTGACGTCCGGCGGCGCGGATTCGGCCGCAGCGCCCGGTTCCGTGCTGGGCCGGTCCTCGGTTTCGGCGTCGGCCGGATCGGCCGTCTCCGGGGCCTTGGAGGGCTCCTCGGAGGCACTGGACGCGAAGAGGCCCGCGACGGGCATGTCGGTGCGGGTGGGAACGGTCGCGCCCCGCTTCGGGGCGCCGGTGTCCTCGGCGTTCCGGTCTTCGGCTTCGTCGGCGGGCTCGCCGGCCCGCGGGATCTCGGCCGTCTTGTCGAAGGCGCCGGGCTTGTCGAAGGCGCCGGGCTTGTCGAAGGCGCCGGGCTTGTCAGAGGCGCCGGGCTTGTCAGAGGCGCCGGGCTTGTCGAACGAGGTGGGCGCGGGCTTGGCGAGGCCCGCGAGGCCGCTCTCGGATCGCTCGGCGGGCTTGCCGGCCGCGGGTGCCGTCTCCGCCGCCTTGCTCGCGTCGGAGGACGCGGAGACCGACGCCGCGGCGCGCGCCGCCAGTGCGGTGTCGGGCATGCAGGCCGTGCAGGGGCTGAAGCCCTCTTCCTTGGCCTCGGCGTAGGTGAGCTCCTCGGTGTCCCGGCCGGCGAGCTGCCGGCAGGTGTCGAGGTGGTAGCGCTTGCGGCCGCGGACGACGAACACCAGCGCGTCGTCGGGGACGTCGACGACGGGGGCGGGGATCTCGACCTCGGTGTCGGCCGGGCCGGCCGGGGACTCGGCCTCCGCGGCGCCCTGCGCGTCCTTGGCGGGAGCGGACGCGGCGGGGACGCTCTCCCTGCCCTTGGTCCGCTTGTCCTTCTTGGCCTTCTGCGACTTCCTGCCGGGGTGGGCCGGGCTCGGCACGGCACCCGGGCCGAACAGCTCCTTGCGCCGCAGGAACACCCCGATGGCCAGGCACACCGCGGAGACGATGCTGACGGCGATCGAGATGTAGATCACCACCAGGGCGTCCAGGCCGAAGACCTGTGCGCTGTCTCCGTTGCCCGCGACGATTCCCGCTACCAGCAGGGCGATCGCCACCACCACGAGAACGCCACTCAGGATGATCACAGGGTCACTCCCACTCGTTCAGACCGCTAGGCTCCGGGCCGCGCGAGAGGGCCGGCGGCCGGCCGTGGGCACGACCGCCCGGCGCCGCGGGGATGGCGGCGCGCCATCCCCGGCGCGGCGATCGGAACGACACTATCGCCTGAGGCGTCCGTGTCAGCGCCTGTCGTGCGGCGGGTTGTCGCCGCCGGAGTGGAAAGCGCCCGTCGCCGAGTGCTGGACCTGCTGGGCGTGCTCGGGCGAGGGGAACGTGCCCGGTGCCGGCGCGCCGCCGCCGTTGCGGTTCTCGGCGTGCGGAAGGGCGTTCTGCGGGCCCGTCTGCGGACCGGCCTGGGGCGTGTTCTGCTGCGTCTGCACGGGGGCCGCGCCCGGGACGGCGGCGAACGCGCCGGTCTCGGTGCTGCCCGCCTCCAGGTCGCGCAGCTGGCCCTCCAGATAGACCTTCAGGCGGCTGCGGTACTCGCGCTCGAAGGCGCGCAGGTTGTCGACCTCGCGCTCGAGCTCCTCGCGCTGCTGCACGAGCGAGCCCATGACCTGGCGGTGCCGCTCCTGGGCGTCGCGGTCGAGGGCCTCGGCGCGCGAGCGGGCCTCGCTGACGATCTGGTCGGCCTGCCGGCGGGCCTTGCCGAGGATCTCCTCGGCCTCGCGGCGGGCGCGGCCGAGCGTCTCGTCGGCCTCGCGGCGGGCGTCGGCGATCGCCTGGTCGGCGGTCTGCTGCGCGAGCGCCAGCACGCGGGCCGCGGTGTCCATGTTGTCCTCGCCGCTCGGGGCGGGGGACGACATGCCGAGGCCGCCGAGGACGGGCTCCGGCTCGGGCTGCGGCTGCGGCTCGGGGCGGGGAGGCTCGGGGATCTTCTGGATGTCCGGCTTGGGCTCCACGATGGGAGCGGCCATGGCGGGAACCTTGCCGCGCAGGCACTCGGCCAGTTTGGCCCGCAGCTCCTCGTTCTCCTGGATGAGGCGGTCGAGCTCCGCCTCGACCTCGTCGAGGAAGGCGTCCACCTCCTCCTCGTCGTACCCCGGCCTCAGCCTGGTGGTACTGAACTGCTTGTTCCGCACATCGGCGGGTGTCAGCGGCATGTTCTCGTCTCCTTGGCGCGCTTGGAGTCTGTCCCCGAAGGACGGTATCCGATCGACCTAACCTCCGCCGAATATGGAGCCGACGAAGACGATCAAGACCCAGACCACAAGGATGAGGACCGTGAAGCTGAGGTCCAGGGCAACGTTACCCAGCCGGATGGGCGGGATGAAACGCCTGAGGAGTTTCAGCGGCGGATCGGTGACCGTGTAGGTCGCCTCAGCGATCACGAGCACCACTCCGGTCGGCTTCCACTGCCTGGCGAACGACTGCAGGACCTCCAGGACCAGCCTCCCGATCAGGAACAGCAGGAAGAGGTACAGGACGCCCTGCAGGACGGATCCAACGATGTTCACGGATACTCTCGCATGCGACTCTCAGCTCTGGTTGAAGAACCCACGTTCCGCCATCCGGGCCTTGTCCTCCGCCGTCACCTCGACGTTGACGGGCGACAACAGGAACACCTTGTTGGTAACACGCTCGATGCTGCCGTGCAGCCCGAACACGAGACCCGCCGCGAAGTCGACCAGGCGCTTGGCGTCGCTGTCGACCATCTCGGTCAGGTTCATGATCACCGGCGTGCCCTCCCGGAAGTGCTCCCCGATCGTCCTCGCCTCGTTGTAGGTCCTCGGATGCAGCGTAGTGATACGCGCAAGGTCGGTGGTACCGGACTCGTAGAGCGCCACGGACCGTCGCTCGATGGTCGACGTGGAGTGATGGTCGCGATCGCGGTCCGACGCCTCTTCGGCTCGGGTAAGCTGACCGCCGGATTCGTCATCGCGACGGCGTCCCTGCCCGGTGTCGGTCTCCTCGTCGTAGACCTCGTACTCGTCGTAGTCGCCGTACTTGTCGTCGTAGCGATCGTCCTCCACAAGGCCGAGGTAGACCGCCATCTTGCGCATCGCGCTGGCCATACGTCCCTCCGTGTCCTGTGGCCTCGGCGCCGGGCGCGTCCGGCCCCGCCGTTGGACTGATCAGTCGTGGCTTCCCACGTTCAGGCAGGTACCACTGGGGGGACATTACCTGACGATTGCCCGTCGGCCGCCGAGCAACGCCGTACCGATCCGCAGGTGTGTCGCGCCGCACGCGATCGCCTGCTCCAGATCGCCGCTCATACCCGCACTGACGATCCGCGCGTCCGGATGGTTCCGCCTCATCCGCGCCGCCGTCTCCGCGAGCCGGTCGAAGGCGGGCAGCGGGTCCGCGCCGAGGGGCGCGACGGCCATCACGCCGCCGAGCTCCAGGCCGGGGGCGGCGGCGATCTGGTCGGCCAGTTCGGGGACGTCGCCGGGGACGGCCCCGCCCCTCTCCCCCACCTCGCCCTTCTTCCCCGCCTCGTCCAGGGAGACCTGCACGAGGCAGCGGAGCGTGCGGCCGGTGCGGGCGGCGCCGTCCGCGAGGGCCGTGACCAGGCGCGGGCGGTCCACGGAGTGCACGACGTCGGCGTAGCCGGCCACGGCGCGCGCCTTGTTGGTCTGGAGCCGTCCGACGAAGTGCCAGGTGAGCGGCAGGTCGGCACAGTCGGCGGCCTTCGGGCGCGCCTCCTGGTCGCGGTTCTCGCCGACCTCGGTGACGCCCAGCCCGGCCAGCAGCCGCACGTCGGACGAGGGGAACGTCTTGGTCACCGCGATCAGCGTGATCTCGTCCTCGCTCCGGCCGGCGGCCGCGCAGGCCGCGGCGATGCGCGCCCGGACGGCGGCCAGGCCCTCGGCGATCTCGGCGCGCCGCTCGGCCGCGGGGCCGTCCGCGTCGGCGCCGGTGTGGTCCCGGTCGGTCACGTGTCTTCCTTCAACCAGACATATCCGGCGAAACGGCCGGTGCGTCCCTCGCGGCGGTAGGAGTAGAGGCCCGGGTCCTCGATGGTGCAGCGGCCGTCGGCGGTCACGCGGGTCACCCCCGCGGACGCGAGCTGCTCGGCGACGCCGGCGCGGATGTCGAGGGCCGGGGTGCCCTCGGACGTCGTGGCGTACGCGGCGGGGACGACGGCGGCGACCTCGTCCCGCATCTCCGCGGGGACCTCGTAGCAGCGGCCGCACGCGGCCGGTCCGATGGCCGCGGTCATCCGGGCCGGGTCGGCGCCCCGCTCGCACATCGCCTTCACCAGGGCCGGGACGACTCCGGCGGCCGTCCCGGGGCGGCCGGAGTGGGCGGCGCCGACGACCCCGGCGGCCGCGTCGGCCAGCAGGACGGGCGCGCAGTCGGCGACGAGGACGGCGAGGGCGAGCCCGGGCACGGTCGTGACGACGGCGTCGACCGGGCCGGGCAGGTCGGTCGAGGCGGCGAACGCGACGTCGGCGCCGTGCACCTGCCGCATGAAGACGGTGCGCTCGGGGTCGGCGCCGAGCGCGGCGGCGGCGCGCCGCCGGTTGTCCAGGACGGCGGCCGGGTCGTCGCCGACCGCGCCGCCGAGGTTCAGGGAGTCGTAGGGGGGCCCGCTCACGCCGCCGGCGCGGCCGGTGAAGCCGGCGCCGACGCCGTCGCCCAGGGCGACGGCGGTGATCACTTCAGGAAGTCGGGCACGTCGAGGTCGTCGTCCTCGTCGAACACCACGGGACGGCGGCGCTGCCCGGAGGCGGGGCCGCCGTCGTTCTCCCCCGCGTGCACGCGGGGGGAGGGCTGCTCGGCGGGCGGGCGGGGCGCGGGGGCGCGCGAACCGGCGGACTCGCCGCCGGAGGCGCCGGCGTCCCGGTCGGCCGACGGGCCTTCGAAGGTGACCGGCTCGGGCAGCGCGGGAGCGAGGATGCTCTCGGGGTCGCGGCCGTCGTGGC